>JADLAH010000150.1 GCA_020848315.1 Chitinophagales bacterium
AAATACTCTTTTCAGTCGAATCCGCTGGAGATGGCTTCATGGATGTGGAAAGCCATACAATACGTGAAACAACATCCCGAACTGGCAATAAATGATGTATGTCTGACGAATTTTTCCTTTCCCGGAGGTCCGGTCGCCTATACGCTTAAAAAGAAATACGGCATTCCGTATATTTTGCTGTCACACGCCCATGATATACCGTGGTATTATCCGAGAAAAATGTTTTTCTGGCATTTGTTATTGTATTTTCCAATTAAATTTTTCTGTTTACAATCGGCCTATAATGTCGTAGTGGCGGATGAGATGAAAGCAACCATCGATCAATTTATCGGGAAAAAACACGCGCTGAAAAATAATGTGATTTACAACGGACTGCACGTTGAACATTTCAATACAAAATTTTCGGGAGATAAGCTGCGCATTATTTTTATTGGCAGACTGGTGGCGCAAAAATCACCTTTTGTTTTTCTGAATGCTGTCAAAGCGTTGCAGGCATACGATATCCCGTTTGAGGTAGTGGTGCTGGGTGACGGAGAATTGCGCGATAAGATGGAAGAATGGATTCTGCTGAATGGTATTTCCAATATTGAAATGAAAGGGAAGGTGAGTCATCTGGAAGTATATCATGAGTTACACCACGCACACCTGCTGATTTCCACCTCGCAGAATGAAGGAATGTCGATGGCCATACTGGAAGCCATATCTACCGGTGTATATGTGATTGCAACGCCCGCCAGTGGCAATGAAAGTCTCATAGAAGAAAATGTGAGCGGACATATTGTGCCACACGGCGATTATAAAGCGGTAGCGCAGAAAGCATATCAGTTCTACACAGAAAAATTACTGCCACAGTATGAATATCCGGCGGATTATCTGCAGCGGGTGGAATTGAAATTCGCGTGGAAAAACATTGCCTTGCAATATGCTGATCTGATGCATCAATGTGTAGCGAAGTATCCAAAAAAAATATCCTGAGAAACAGGCAGCATCACGGAAGGATGCGCAGCGGCAGTTGTATTGCGGACACTATCCATTGTCTTATTCCGGGAAAAATTAACAACATCAGCAATAGATACAATCCGTAGAATGGATCTGTCTTCACGGCAAGTAAGCCAAAGATATAAACCGGCAAAGCTACTTCATGAAAGATATTGATACTGTACAGGGAAGATTCATCTGCCGGTGACTGTCGTTTCAGTATAAACGGGATGATATGCGTTTTTCTTTTCCACCAATACAGCATAAAAATAAGGTAAGCCACGCCTAGTAATATTCCATATGCGGCTCTCTCGGCGAAACAAAAACCGGCAAATGCAACTACCTCTACCGGGAGAATGATTCGATACAGAAAACGTTCTACACTGTAGCGATGAAATTGTGTGCCGGCTGTTTTCTGTGCAATAGCGGCATCAAATTTCTCATCCGTCAATAGGTGCATAATGATATTGCGGAAACCCCGGAAAATTGCCCAGATGGTGAGCAATACCAACGCTGATTGTTGCGAAATGTTTAATCCGAAAAAGGTTGGATAATGAATGTTGATGGCTACTAAATAAAAGATAGTGCCGCTGTATAATGCATCCAGAATAGGAGCTATATACATATTCTTTTTCATGCGAAATGGTGGACAGGAATAGAGCAGCAGTGATAGTAGCTGAATACACAATAAAAGTGTTGTGTGCAGGTTGGTGACGCACAGCCGGTAGCCTATTAATAACTGCAAAACAATGAATGCAAAGATTGCTGTTTGCTGACTGATAGATAAGGTGGCCACCGCATTTTTTTTACCGGCAGCAAGGTCATCTTTAATATCTGTCCACTCATTAATAAAGAAACCAAAAGACGCTACGCCAAAGGTGAGCAGGAAGAAGCCGACGGTGGTGAAAAAACTATCTTCAAAACTGCGTCCCGACTGAAAGAGGCCCCATCCGTAAAATCCGGCGATGGGTGGAAGGATATAATTCCACCAATCTTTTATACGGATACTATCAAAATAGGTTTGTATCACCCTTTAAAGATACGGGTTGTTGACTGCCGATGTTTAAAATGGCAGATATTTTTTCAGAAATCCCACCGTATAACGATAATAAATCGGGAAGAACAGCAGCAGGTTCAGGGAGAATATCCAGATAAAGAATGGCTGAAAAAAACTGAAATAAAACAACAGCATCAGCGGAAAATGTATCTCATAAAATTCATTCAGGATTTGTTTATTGAAGAAATCATACTGCTCGTGCTGATCTTCCAACAGGTCTTTCTTTCTGACTTTCTCTTTGATGTAATAAGCTCCCACATACACCAAATAGGCATAGAGGAAAAGGTGACTGGTTTGCGGTAGAAAATACAGCAGTGGCAGGAATAACAGGAGTTCCGCAGGTACCAGCAAGCGCATCACCCATTGTCGCGTAAAGGATAATCCGTATTTGGTAACGAAAGTATGCGTATTGGTATTGCGGTCATTGTCGTAATCTTCCAGCTGATGATTGAGGATATTTCGTATGCCCGTCAGTATCAGCCATCCAAGATAAATCAGCACAAAGAAAACCGGAAAGCTGACTTTGTTTTCTATTTTGGAATACGTGTAGGCCGCCAGCACACAAGGTACTACCTGTGCATACAAGGCATCTGTAAGCACACCCAGGAATCCCTTTTCTTTCAGCCGGAAAGGTGGCAGCGCATATACGATGAAAAGAAAAAATTCCAGTAAAATCAGATACAATGAATAGCGGTCAAACGGCAAGATAAACCACGGAAAAACGGACAGTGTCAGAAACAGGATAACCAGTAAAACAGAAGCAGGCCGCGAGAAGTTGATGAACAGATTCTGTTTGCCGTTTTTTATATCGTCTTCGTAGTCGTGGTAGTCATTGAGCGCATAGCCCATACCAGCCACACCAATCGAAAGCAATATGGAAACAAAGATGTACCATAATATCTTGTTGCCACTGGAATTTCCGAGGAATAAAACGACATACAAACTGCAGAACACGGTACTGAATTTATACTGTACATTGTTCCAGAGCCGGTGCTGTATGTTGTGTATAAATGCCAAACTCAGAATTCGTTTTTATTCAGGTGATTCATCTGCAGCTGGAATACATTTTGCAGGAAATAACGGTGCATGCCTTTGTTGATGTCGTACTCAGGTTTGTATAGTTTAACTTCGAAGAAATCAATCGGGAAGATGTATTTCTCCCAGTTATCAATCTTGGCGATGCCGGTCAGTTCCTGAAATTCGTTGGAAATAGACAGGTTTTCAAAGTCTTCCAACGGAATATCGATGGTTTTAATAAACACGATGACATAGCCGAGCTTTCGCACCATGTCGACAAAATCATTCAGGTCCGCGACATCATAAATATATGCCTTGTTGATTTTTTTGATTTCCGAATCAATTTTATACTGCACCATCCAGTTGTCCGATACCCTGCGGAATAAATCCTTGATATACACTTCGCCGCCGGGTTTCAGTACTTTCCAGACCGCTTTCAGCAATTTCTCTTTATCCGGAGAATGGCCGAATGACTCCAGAAAATAGGCTTTGTCAAAAGTCTCTTTCGGAAATACGGTATCCACGAGGTGATAGTCTGCCTGATGCACTTTTACTTTATCCTGCAGGCCTTCCCGGAGGATATATTCCTCTGATGCTTTCTGCTGCACTTCGGAAATGGTGACAGCGTCGATGCTGCAACCGGCATTTCTAGCAAAAAAACGGGCAGGGCCGCATACGCCGCAGCCCGCATCCAGTACGCGCTGTTCCGCGCTGAGTCCGATGGTCTGAATCTGATAATGCAGGATATTGTCCAGATTGTTGGTGCGGAATGCCTGTATGATTTCCCCGTATACTTTCAGAAAAGCATCGTGGTTCTTGTTGTAAAATTTGCCCACCTCCGCAGCATGTGCGGCACTATCAGCCGGATGTTTCTTTTTTCTGCCCCAGGGCAGCAATTCCCAGATTTTCATGGTATGAAAATACTAAATTATACAGCTATCTGTGCCAGTTGCGATAATATTTGGTGTCATTTCTCCGCTGTTGCCGCTGATGCCGGGGCGTAATGTTGTTTTTTGGCATGATTTTAATACATTTGTAGTAATTAGACTGAATGTTTATGACTATGAGAAAGATGTTATTATTGCTGATCGCCGGATTGTTTTCCCTGCAGATAGCGACTGCCGCCAATCCTGCACCTGCTGCTAAGTTCAAGCCATTTCCGGCGGATACGGTTCAGAAGTTTATAAAAAAATACGGGAAGGATTCACTCGTACATCTGTTGGATGAGCGCATTGCCAAAGCGCAGCGATATGTTTCTTTACAGCATATCAACATGCGGGATAATTTTGTGGCAATGGAAACAAAATTATACAGCAAACATTTCGGATTAGGATTAGATACGCTGGATTTCACAAGCACCTACACTTCCGGCCTGATTTATAAATTATATGGGAATTTTTACGGTGATGAACAGGCTCATGTGAAAAATCTGGAGCAAATGAAAAGCCAGAAACTCGATTTAATGCAGTTGTTCTATCAGAATATGACCAGTGTTTACGGACGTACAGGTTTTACTACTTTATGTAAACACGTTGATACTCCGGCTGAGGCACTTGATACGCTGTATAAATACAGAGTCGTATTGACGGGTGGAGATAAAATTCAACATTACTGGGTCTTTGCAGAGTATAATAAAAATTGCCACGATAAACATCCTAAGATAGATGAATATCAGAAAAGTTTTTATTCGGAATTATACAAAACCTATAATTTTCGTCAGATATTGGTGAAAGGAGATACGCTGACTAAGACGAACAGTGAGATAATTAATCTGTATTATCCGGCCAGAGTATTGGCTTATGGTTTGTATTCTAATGAAGTGAGTCTGGAGAATCAGGGCGATAATCTGATGTATCTTCTGCATCTGCAGAATAATTCCGATGGAGGATGGCCGATTTATAACGAGGCTTACCGTCAGGGAAATATCAATGCCTCCGTATACGGACTTTGGGCATTGTGTGAATTCCGCGAAAAGGTAAAAGCATTAAAGTAATTTACTAAACGGTACATTGCGGAGATGTTACAAAGAATCACCCGAAGCTGGTCACTGGATGAAAGATCCGTTTCTTTGTTCCGCATCATTCTGGGCTTCAGTATACTGTATTTGTTAGTGACCAATAAACTGCCGTGGGCGGCGGAGTGTTGGGGGGCAGATCGGATTATTCCGGAAGATGTCAGGCTGTATGTACACGGCAAATTAAACTATTCCGTTTTTGATTATGTGCATTCCAATGTTTTTGCTTATGTCTGGATATATACATCGATAGCACTTTCCTTTTTTGTATGCCATTGGTTTCCGCACAAGGATTGTGTCGGTACTGCTGTTATTCTTTATGCTTAATCTGTGGCAGGCTACGCCCTTTTTTACCCACGGATTCGATCGTTATACGATGTGTTTTCTTACCTGGTCCTGTTTCCTTCCTCTGGATAATCATTTTTCCATTCGTCCGCCGGCGGTAAAGAAGTCCGTGCCATTCTGGGCCTCACTGATTATGCTGATGCAGATTATGTGGATTTATTTCGGAACCGGCATAGTGAAATACGGAGATGCGTGGACACAGGGATTCGCCATAAAACTGATGGCATCCGATCAGTGGATGACTACGCCGCTGGCATCCGTATTCTCTTCCAACGAATGGTTGTATCGGCCGCTGACTTATCTGACGCTGATACTGGACTGGTTGTTTCCGCTGTTGTTGCTGTTGCCATTCTACAAACAATGGAATCGTTATGTGGTGGTGTTATATCTCTTTGGGTTTCACCTTTCCGTACATCTGATTGCAGATGTCTCCAATTTTTCTCTGTCGGGTATAGCCGTTTCCGCCATTTTGTTGCCCACCCATTTCTGGGATAAATTCAATATTGGCAACACGCAAAAATATGAACCATCGATATATTCAGGCTGGCAGAAATATGCTGTACGTGGACTCGCAGCTTTTATTTTGTATGTGCTGTTTATAAAAAATATACTGTTTGTTACCAAAAACTGCGCGGCTGCCAAACAACCTTATATGCAATCGGTGACAGCCGCCTTGCGCTATGCAGATATTCCATCGCCTATGTCCAACTGGTTTTTTAAGCAGGAATGGAAGATGTTTGCTCCGGAGCCTTCCTATGAATTAGGATGGATTAGTATGGAATACATTGGAGACGATAATATTCTGTATGATTTTTTTACCCATGATATAGTGGCTAAGAATAAGCATGAAATTCATTTCCGCCCAAAAGGTATGTTGTTTCATTATCTGATGCCATGCAGAAGTATGCATTTCAAAGCCAGATGGAAAGAGCGTGCATTCCTCAAATTCTGGTATTTCTATAACCTTGAAAAGGCAGGTGTGCCGCCGGAAAAATGGAAAAACTATTTTATTACGGAATATAAATTTACGTTGCTGAAAGAACAAGAGCTGGCACCGTCTGAGGTGAAAAAAGTATATTATACAGAAGAAGCCATCCGTAACATCAATACTACTTTGCCGACACAATAGCGTCCAATAGTTTTGCTTTATCCGGTTGGTTTTTTCGCAGCAGCAATTCCTTCGTGATATTGTACATATAAGGATCTCTGAATCCTTTTTCAAAAGCAGTTACCAGGTGATTTAATCCCTGCAACGTGTCACCCTCATTGAAATAAAGATAGCTGATGCTTTCATGCGGTACATACGAGTACGGATAGCGCTGCATGACGGTGTTCAGAAAACTGAAAGCACTGTCTTTTTGACCAGCCGAATAATAGGCGGATGGCAACTTGTAATAGGCAGAAACATTGTTGGAGTCCGTTCTGATAACGTTCTTATAGCAATAAGCCGCAGAGTCAAAATTGCCTCTCCGGAAGGTGATATCACCCAGTAAATCCCAGCTGACCGTGCTGGAATCGAACTGGCTGATAATTGCCTTGAATTTTTGTTCCGCTTCGGGAATGTTGTTTAATCCGTAATAGGCAATCGCCTCTGACTCGTGTGTGAAAATACTTTCATTATACACCATATTGGCTTGCTTGGCATATTGCAGCCCTTTGCCAAACAGATATTCTTTTTCTTCCGCTTGTTTGCTGCTCATGGCACGCTGTACATAGGTCGTTGAAGCAATTCTGTTGGCTTCAAACGATTTTTTGAGATGAGGCAGGTCCGTTTCAAAAAGCGTCAAAGTGTCTTTCCACGCAGCATTTCGTTGTTGTACATACGGGAAATATACCATCACCAGCAATCCGGTAATCATCAGGGCTACGGAGTTTGATGTGATAAACGGTTTGTTGAATCTGGTTTTTATTTTTTCTGCCAGTTGATATCTTGCTGTCATGTCTGCAATCAATGCGGATATCGCCAGCAGGAAACCCATCGATGCAATGAATGCATAGCGGTCTGCTACGATGCCGCCTACCGGCGTGTAGAGATTGGAACAATAGAATAACGCGGTGAAAAATATCAGCATGCCGGCTGTTACGAGTTTATTTTTTTTGTAATACCAGATACTGCCGCCCAGAATAGCCAGTAATACTGCCGCTTTCAGCAATATGATGGGATGGTATACCGGTTGCAGTGGAATCATATCAAAACCGAAATAGAAATAATATCCTTTGGGAATCAGCATGAACAGCAGATACTGCCAGTAGGTGGCCACCGCCATGCCCAGTTTGTTCACCAGCGTATGGTCGTAAGGCAATGGATTCTCCGTGAATAAAACCGCTTGTGTTAGTGCCAGTTTCTCAGGAGGCACTATCTTGTCGAGCAGCACAACGCGGAAGATAATATAACACATGAAAATCAGATAGCCGCTCACTAGAGTCCATTTCCAATCTTTTTTATACAGCAAGAGCAATAGAATCGGTAAGATAAATATCAGGTTGAGCGCATCCAGTTTGCTGAAAACACCCAGCAGAAAAAGTATAGCACCAGCTATTATCAGGTACCATTTTTTGTGTTGTTCATATATCAGGAAGGCTTTCAGGGCGCCCAGTAAAAACAGCATACTGAACAGTCCATCTCTGCTTTTCAGATTGTTTACCACGCCGGCATGCGCCGGGTGCGCGAGAAACAGCAGTGCCGCAGCCAGCGCTATTGAAGTGGAATGAGCAACAGGCAAAAGGGAAATAGTGGAATACA
>JADLAH010000151.1 GCA_020848315.1 Chitinophagales bacterium
AGTTGGGCTGTGAGAAAAGCCAATGCCATTCGCGTTTTTAAAGAGTGGATTCCGATGCGCGAGGATACCTCCAGAACCAATATCATCAACTTCACGCAGAATGTGGGCGGTCTGGCGGATATTATCTACACAGAGAACCGCATTGAAAGATCTGAATTTGACAATCTGCAACAGGGGATAGACCTGACTTTCCAACTGGAGACATTGCCTTATGACACGCCCAACAGAACCATGCACGGCAAGCGTCAGATGGACTGGATGTGCGAGCAACTGAAGCAATCGCAAGCGAGATGGAAGATTCTGGCCAATCAGGTGGTATTTGCTTCCTATATCTATCGTTTCCCTGCCTTGGGTGGAATTCCGGCGCATCAGTTGCAAGGCTGGGATGCCAATCCGCTCGACAGAAAAAGAGTGATAGACACCATCGTATACAACGACATCAATAACGTGGTGATTCTGAGTGGTGATATCCACCAGGCTATCGCCTTTGATATTCCGGGTGGCGTGGTGCCTTACAATCCCACTACCGGCGATGGCAGCGTGGCTGTAGAGTTTGTGTGTGATGCCGTCAGTGCCGGAGATGTATTGCCCAACAATGAATCCTACATGTATCAGAATAACTCTAACCTGAAATATTTCAAGGCAAAATCGCAGGGTTACAGCATTATCGATATCACACCCAATAGTGTTTGCTGCGATTTCTGGCAGATAGACTCGCTCGCTGCTGTGAGCAGGAGCGAAACTTTCCTCGCTACTTTCTGTACCATCAAAGATCAGAACAGGCTGAAATCTTATCTGGGGCCGACGTTTACACCGAGAACGTTTACGCCGCTGGTGCCTTATGCGCCGCGCAATCAGGGATTGCCGGTGGGTATCAAATACAACCAACAGCAGGTGGAACTGATTGGGATATATCCGAATCCGGCGGCAGACTATATCCGTTTCCAGTATTTCATGAAAGAAGCAGATGTATTGAAAGTGGAAGTGTACAACCTGCAAGGGAAAATGGTAGAGTCGTTAGATTATGGCATCCGTACCCGCGGTTTGAATGAAGATGCACTGTCCGTCAGCAAGCTGCCGAATGCAGAATATATTGTGGTATTCAGAACCGGCAATCAGGTGACATCCAGAAAATTCGTTAAACAACAATAGATAGGTAGCCCGCAGCAGATGCATCCCTAAGGTCATTTGTTAAATGCATCGGAATCAGCTATATTAGCAACAGGATGTGGTCCAGAATAATCAGCTATCAGGAAAAAAACTACTTGCGATGGGATAAGTTCACGCTTTCCGGCATAGTATTGCTGATTTTCTGTGGACTCAAAGTAATCTGGGATTTATCGGCCTACATGGATGTCCTGTTCTGGGACGAAGCCCTGTATCTGCAGCGCGGCGTGGACATGTTTGACAAGATTCCGAAAACTTGGGGGCCTTCGTATTCCCTTTGGTACAAATGCTGGTCGTTTATCATCCACGATAAAGTTACTTTGTATTATTTTAATTTTGGATTTACCACCATCGCCATCAGCGTGCTCTTTTTTTTGTTGCTGATGTCGGTCGGTGTGCAGCGCGTACTGGCTTTTCTGCTCGCCTTATTTTTCCTGTCCAGTCACATCAATCTGCCGCTCTGGCCGCGGGTCTCGCACTACTGTGTCATCGTGCTTGTCACGGGTATTCTGTTGTCGAAGTACCAGCGTTCGCTGGCCGCGAGATGGGCGGTGTTGTCTTTCGCGCTTTTGGTGGCCGCCTATGCGCGTCCGGAAATGTTTCTTGCCTTTCTGGTTAGTTTTACACTCAGCATACTGTTCTTACTGGTAGCTATAAAAAATGCGACCAAAAAAGATATGCTGCTTGTCGGCAGCCTTGTCGTCGTTTTTGTATTTATCTACATCTTCTTCAAAACGCCATTTAACAACGGTGATTCCGGCAGAGGGCTGCGTGTTTTCCTGCAGCATTTCGCGTGGAATTATACAGAATGGCATCAGTTGCAGAATGTGTTCTGGCTTGATTTTCCGCACATGATTGCCGAGCATTTTCCGGACAGTTCTTCGCTGAGCGGGATTATTTCCTCCAATCCGGAAATGTTCCGCACGCACATCACTTCCAATATTTCCAACTATTTCCTGGAAATGGGCAAAATAGTATTCGCTTTTTTTGCACCCATTTTCACGGAAAAATTGCACTGGCTGTGTCTGATGGTTGGCATTATGTTGTATGTCATCTATTTTTCGTTTACCAAAACATCCCAAAACAAGCGGCTCCGTTTTAAGATATTGCTGAAGGATAATATCATCACGGTATTTGTGCTGGCATTGTTTGCTTTTCCTGCTGTGTTGGCCAGTATTTACGCGTATCCGAGACAGCATTATCTATTGCTCCAGGTGCCGGTGCTGATAGTACTGGCAGGCATTGCCATTTCCTCCATTTCGGTAGAAATAGAAAAGTCCACCCAGAAAATTTCCGTGATGGCGGTAGTTTGGTTTTTTGTAACGCCGGTGGCGGAAGATTTTCGCTATTTCGATTTATTCCGGAAAGAAGACAGTATGTGCAACATTGAAACGGTCAACTACATCAAGAAGCACATCAGAACGGAAGATACTGTCCGCCTATTTGATGTGGAGGGCTACATGTCTAATCTGTTGCCGGAGCATTTCACGGATTACAACGATGTTTATTACCGCAATATGGACAGCATCGTACTCAGCGATTTTATCAAAGAAAAGCAGATAGATATCATTTACAAGACGCCAAGTTTGTTGCTGTTGCACAGTGTACAGTCTGATAGTGTGATGCAGGATTTGCTGAAAGATCCGGAGAAATACGGCTTTTTTGAACAAAAAACCGGTAATTTTGAACCCAGTCTGCTCATAAGAAAAGGTGTACGATGAACTTTTTGTATAAAACCATATATACCCGCGATCAGCCATTCTTCGAATGGAAGGTAATAGGTGTGTTTTTATTCAGTTTGCTGTTTACGAGCAATGTACTGTTGCAGTTTAAATCCTCCAGTAGTGCCATCGGACTTATCATGGTGATGGGTTTGCCCTTTATTTTTATCTCAACAGGAATATACTATTACTATAAGATTTTCAAACTAAAGGAGCTGAATCCGATAGATATCATGGTGTTGTTGTGTCTGATATTGCCATTATACAATGCCATCACGCTCAATATTGTATTTGATGTAAAGATTCTGAAATCACTTTACAATCTGTCTGCACGGATTTATATCATCATGTGTAGCTTGATGTATTATATGATGCGCACCAACAAGATTACTATCAAGCAGTATGTATTTGCCAATATCCTGTTGTGCTGGTTCTGTTTCTTTTTGTATTCTTACGTTTCTATTGCCATCAATCCTGCCACCTTCAAAGATTCTTTGGGCGATGGGCTCGTTGGTTATAATCCGTCCAAAGGCGGCTATCTGTATCGCTTCTCGAGTGCCTTTCTCATTTTTGGGATGATTTACTATTTCCTGGATTACATCCTGAAAAAAAATCATGTGAGTCTGGTGCTGTGGTTGATTTTGATGTCTTATCAGTTATTTATTGACAAAGGCCGAACAGAATTGGTGTCACAGGTCATTCCAATGTTCCTGTTTATGTTTTTTGTGCTGAAATGGCATGAAATCTTCAAGAGACTATTTACCATAGTAGTATTAGCAGGAGTCGTACTGTTGG
>JADLAH010000152.1 GCA_020848315.1 Chitinophagales bacterium
AGTCGAGGTAAGACTGATATTTCAGAATAGTTTTTATTTCTTCCAGTATATTCAGCTGCCAGTTGGAGGTCAGGCTGTCGGTACCGATACAAACCGTAGCCTCCATATCCAGAAAATGTCTGTAGTATGGCAGGTTGTTTTCGATATACAGATTCGCATTCGGACAAGTAGCCCAGAATACCTGTTCCTTTCCCAATGTGTCGTGGGCGGCGGCGATATCCTGTTTTTGTGTCAGCGTGTTGTGCACAAAAAGCGTCCGGTTTTTGCTGTTCAGATATTCGAGTGCGTAATGTATGGAAGTTGTATGTAATGCCGGAATATCTTTCGTAGCACAGCCGATGCGTTCGTAAAATGAAATAAAATCACCGGTTTTATGCTGGAAAAGTTCATTTTCCGGCGGTGTTTCCTGATTGTGGATGGAAATGGTTTTTCCCTGTTGTGTATCGCACAGTTGCTGAAACAAGCCCCGCGACACCGAATAAGGCGCGTGCGGCACCCGGGAAATCTTGTTTTTCGTTGTTTCCTGCAGCTGATGAAAGACAGCATCGTATTGTGCCATCGTAGCCGCCGTCCTGTCGGTCTGAAACATATCAAAATACTCAACAAAGGTATAGTAGTGCAGCTGTTCCTGTTGTTTCTGAAGGAAAGTATCGGCAGTATTGGAAATATCTCCCACCGCCACAATGCCATTTTCCAGCATATATTGTGCTTCGCGGGCAATGGCATCGCGGATGATTTCCTGCGCATGGTTTCTGTTGCTGATTACCTGCGATATAAAATCTATCAGTCCCGTGCCTGTCTGCGCAACTCCTTTGAGATGCGATAACTCCAGATGGCAATGTGCATTGATAAATCCCGGAACGATAACACCACTGTACTTTTCCAATTCAGCAGCATCATGTTGTTCTGCCCTGTCGAGCGACACTATTTTTCCGGCACTATCCACTACGACAACGCCGTTTTCTATCGGAGCAGCAGTGACCGGATATATTTTATCTGCGGAGATCTTGCGAAACATCTGTCAAAGATAATCAAATTACCAAAAACCCCGAAAACATGACCACAATCATACCAATTGATGCTTAATGTCATATAAATGGAAAATAGGTGTATTTAATTTTATTGCAAAACACACACAGATGACCCGTATTACAAAAACAACAATTCCATCAGATAAAACAGCCAATGCTGTCATCAAAACACCTGGCCCCATTAAGAACGGCCATGCGAATGGCGTTTCCACAGATGAAGACAACAACTGGGAAATGAAAACCGTCACATTGGGTGAATTGAAAAACCTGCGCACAAAAGATGATTTGTCTTCATTATTTCAAAAGAATAATGCCAATCCGCAGAAAATATTCAGCACTATCAAGTATGAAGAGGAGCTGGAGAAGTTGCAGATTGAGTTGGTCAAGATGCAACGCTGGATACAGAGCAAGGGAATGCGGCTGGCCATTTTGTTTGAGGGAAGAGATGCAGCGGGAAAGGGCGGCACTATCCGACGTTTTACAGAACACCTGAATCCGAGAACACTGCGGGTGGTAGCATTGCCAAAACCTACCGATGAAGAATTAGGACAGTGGTATTTTCAGCGATATGTGCGGCAACTGCCCAACAAAGGTGAAATTGTTTTTTTTGATAGAAGCTGGTACAATCGGGCGGTCGTGGAACCGGTGAACAAGTTCTGTACCCAGCATCAGTATGAAATGTACATGAAGCAAGTGACGGAATTTGAACACATGCTGTATGAAGACGGAGTGATAATTGTTAAATTCTGGTTTTCCATATCCAAAGAGGAACAGTTGAGAAGATTTGAGTCGCGCAAGCGAAATCCGCTGAAACAGTGGAAACTCAGTCCTGTTGATATGCAGGCACAGGAAAAATGGGATGATTACACCAGATTCAAGGAAGAAATGTTCAGCCGCACACATACTTCTTTCAGCCCGTGGATTATCGTAAAAGCCAATAACAAACAAAAAGCCCGACTGGAAAGCATCCGGTATCTGTTATCTGTTTTGCCCTATGAAGGCAAGGACGAGAGTCAGTTGCGCATTCACCCGGATCCGAATACGGTATCGCGCTATCACAGAAAAGCATTGCAGGTAGACAATTAATTTAAACTGTTTCCCGCACGTAAAACAAATGGTATGTCTATCTTTGCAGCATCTTGTCAACGAAAACAGACATACGGACTTTATCCAAAGAACAGCTGATTGACCAATTGGGTCGGTTGGGTGAAAAACCATTCCGCGCCAAACAAATCTATGAATGGCTGTGGAAGAAATCAGCTGTAGATTTTGATGAGATGACCAATCTTTCCAAAGAACTGCGGGAAAAGCTGAAAGCGCATTTCGTGCTGCATCCTGTCAGTGTGTACAAATTGCAGCAATCGAATGACGGCACCATCAAATCAGCCTTTCAGCTGCACGACAAGCACCTGATTGAGGGCGTGCTGATTCCGACCGAAGACCGCGCCACGGCCTGTGTATCTTCTCAGGTAGGCTGCAGCCTCACCTGCTCATTCTGCGCCACAGGATTCCTGAAACGCGAACGCAATTTAACCGCCGCTGAAATCTACGATCAGGTGGTACTGATAAATAATCAGGCGCTGGAAAGTCTGGGTCGCGGCCTCACCAACATCGTTTTTATGGGCATGGGCGAGCCGCTGCTGAACTACAGCAATGTGCTGAGCGCGATTGACAAAATCACTTCGGAAGAAGGATTGAATATGGCGGCCAAGCGCATCACCGTGTCGACAGCAGGCATTGCCAAAATGATAAAAAAACTGGCGGATGATGGCGTAAAATTCAACCTCGCGCTCTCTTTACACGCAGCAGATGATGAAAAGCGAAACACCATCATGCCCATCAATGAACAAAACAATATTGAAGTGCTGATAGAAGCATTGCAGTATTTTCAATCGAAATGCAAGGGCGAAGTAACCTTCGAGTATATCCTGCTGGAGGGTGTGAACGACACGCTGGAGGACGCGAAAAAACTGGTCGATCTCTGCCGTCAGCTGAAAGATGTCAAAATCAATGTGATTGAATATAACAAGATTGAAAACGCCGATTTCGTGAAATCTACTGTAGAAAAACGGGAGAAATTCATCGAGTACCTGACGCGGCAAAAGGTAATTGCGCACGTGCGAAAAAGCCGCGGCAAGGATATCGACGCTGCCTGCGGTCAATTGGCCAATAAATCCAGGTAGTTACCCTGAATTTTATTTTCGGTGGTTTTCCATTATTTTTAAATTCCCGGAACCATTTAATTTCATACCATAAAACAACAATTATGAAAACTGTGTATTTGCTGATTGGCATCGCCATTGCTATGGTAGCCTGCAAGAAAGAAGAAAATCCTACGCTGACAGAAGAGCTGGCGAAAAGCAGCTGGCAAAAAACCAGTATCCTGATTTCGGCCGATTCCATCGCGCCGGACACAATTCCCAATATCGACATCCTGAGCGCCAAGCCGGATTGCGCCAAAGACAATATCTGGCAGTTCAATGCGGAAAACAATACGTTTCAGTTGCTGGAAGGCGAAAAATGCAATATCGCAGATCCGGACATTAAAGCCAGCGGTATTATTGAAGAAGGCAACAACGGCAACAGTCTCCGCGTGGATGGCGGTGGTATCAATGAAATATGGGAAATAGAGTCGGTTTCCGCCAGTTCATTCCGGGTGAGTTACTTCGCCCGCAATGATGGCAAGCTGACAAAATTCCGTGTGGTATTTACGAAAATTTAGTCCTTCAGCAAACCACGCTCCAGGGTTAGTTTCACCAGACCGGCCACGTTTTTTACACCCAGTTTGCTGATGAGATTCATGCGGTGCGTCTCCACCGTGGATACGCTGAGAAACAGCGTGTCCGCGATTTCCTGGGTCGTCTTTTCATCTATTATCAGCTGCAGAATTTCCTTTTCACGTCGGGTGAGTTTGGGGATATAGGAATTGTCTTTCTTTTGTCCCATGGCTTCCTTCAGCATGAGGTCCTGCATGCTTTTCTGGATATATTGTTCGCCTTTCAGTACCGTGTCGATAGCTGCCAGAAAATCCTGCTCGGAAGCGTCTTTCAGCAGGTAGCCGTCCGCGCCGTTGCGGATGGCCGTCTTCACCAACGCAGTCTCCTCAAAGGAAGTAAGCATGATGACCTTCATGGCCGGATACTTTTTCTTGTATATCTTTAATGCATCCAGTCCGTCATCTCCTTTGATATTGATATCCAGGAATAGAACCTGTGGTTGCTCTTCTTCCAGTGCCTTTCCAGCCTCCGTCAGGTTGTTGATGGCAAAGCGTACGCTGAATTCCTTTTTCGGAGCAAACATATTGGAAACACCCTGCAATACAATTCCGTGGTCATCCACAATTCCTATGGTTATCATAAATACTTGTAAGTTTGTCAATAAAAATAATATTTTTATAGTTGTCTAGCCATAAATCGCCATTTTATTTGAAGCATCTTCTGTCATATAGCCTTTTTCTGAGTATTTTCCTGAGCCTGTCAGCGCATGCCGCACCGAATACCGACACGCTGTTCGGACGTGCGCAATTTTATGAAAAACTCGACAGAGACAGTGCGTTGTTTTACTACAACCAATTGCTGACCGGCAAAAATCTGCGCGAGAAACAACCGGAAATATACGGAAAGGCGCTGCGCAGAAAGGCCGTGCTGAATGCCACCATCAACAAAGAAAGTGAGAATATCGCGCTGTGCGAAGAGGCCATTGCCATTTTCCGGCAGCAAAAAAACGCTAAGGAAACAGGTATTACACTTAATTCTCTGGCCAATATTTATCAGGTAAAAGGCTATTATGATCTGGCAATTGCCAACTATCAGAAAGCAGCCGTCATCTTTGATTCCATCGCATTTTATAATGGCCTCACGATTTGCTACAGCAATATCGCATCTATTTACAATCATACGGAACAATATCAGCCGGCACTGCAATACAATCTGCTGGCCTATCAGACAGCGGTGACAAAAAATGACACCTTCAGCGAAGGTATGATTGCGCACGATGTGTCCATTTCATTTACCAAAAATAAACAACCGGACAGTGCGAAATACTACGCGACACGGGCGCTGCAACTTGGGCAATCCATCCGCAATGATTTTGCGACCGGCTATGCTTATAAAGCTTTTTTCGAATTGTATAAATCCGAAAAAATGTGGCTATTGGCACAAACAAGCGCACAGCAGTCGCTGACCTACCTGCAGAAAACAAACTCCCGCTACGACGTCTGTTTTGCCTATTGCAATCTGGCGGAAAGCGCGCTGGCACTGCAACAAAATACCGCCGCCCGCGATGCCATTCAGAAAGCGGCGACACTTGCGGAAGAAGTGCATTCCTTTCAGCTGAGCAAGCGGGTCTATGGACTGTACAAAGATATCGCAGCGGCCGGCGGCGACTACAAAAACGCGTACGCATTTGCACAATTATATCAGCAGTACAGCGACAGTGTGTTTTTTGAAAAGAGAAATAATACGCTGAATGAACTGGAAACAAAATATCAGACCGCTCAGAAAGAAACACAGATTGCGCGGCAGCAGGTGGAAATTCAGGAGCAACTGATAAAAACAAAGCAGGCACGGATCAGGCTGGCCATCGCCGTGGTATTATTCTTCGTCTTGCTGGTGGGCGCCATCCTGTTGTATCTCTTTTTCAAACAACGGCAAACCTTGCTGCAAAATAAAATTATCACGATAGAACAGCAGAAAAAACTCGAACTGACAC
>JADLAH010000153.1 GCA_020848315.1 Chitinophagales bacterium
CCGGCACACAGTTTCAAGTTTGCCGCGCGACTGCAGGAATACAATAACAAAACTTATCCGACACTAATACGCATCGAAAAGAATGCGGGACACGGCAAAGGAAAACCTACCTCAAAAATCATTGATGAAGTGGGCGACCAATGGAGCTTCTTCTTCTGGAATATCGGCATGAAAGAATTGCCTAAAAAATAAAAAGACCGAAAGTGAACGAACCAATTATCGCTGATAAAAACACCTACATCCGCCTTTGTGCGGATGTAGATTTTATCGGATATATTCCTTTGTTCGCTCAACCTTTTTGGCTGGATGCTGTAGCCGAAAAATGGGATGTATTGTTGTATAAAAAAGGGGATGCAATAATTGCCGCATTACCTTATTGCATCAAAGGGCGCCTGCTCACTAAACGCATCTATCTACCGGATCTCAGCTTTTATCAATCGGTATTGTTTTTTGGAGAAAACGACCATGCGGATGAACTACAAAACATTACCGAATCGCTGTTCCACGAACTGCCTTACACGGTGAAATCCTATTTCAAACTGCTGCCTGCATATTCCGAAATTGATCTTTCTTCATTGCATTACGAAAGAACCAGTTATTCATCTTATTTCATTGACAGCAATACAACATACTCACTGAGTGAGCACCACCGACGAAATGTACAGAAAGGCATTAAAAATACTTATCACACAAATGAAAGTCAGGATATTCCGGCCTCTTTTCAACTGCTGACGGCTACTTTTTCCCGACAAAGAATAACCACTAAAATCAGCGAAAAGGAATTCGAAAAGACGGTAGCTCTTTGCCGGCAGCACCATTGCGGGAAAGTCGTTGACTGCACTGACGCAGCAGGAAATTTGCTCGCATCGGCATTCATCGTGCATGACACGCACACCGCATATTACCTGATGGGAGGCTACAATGCCGCCTTTAAAAATTCCGGTGCAATGACCTTTCTGTTGCAGCAACTGATTGCAGAAAGTCTGCAGAAAAAACTGGATTTTAATTTCTGCGGAAGCAGCAAAAAAAGCATCGCGCAATTCTTTGAAGGCTTCGGCGCGCAAAAAAAAGACATCGCTATCTGGACAAAATCCGTGATATAATCGGTATCTTAGTCAAATGCGATCCATTATATTCTTTTTACTCTTTTCCGTTACCGGCACACTGACTTTTGCCTCCAATCTGTGTATTATTCAGGATGAAAATACCAAAGGCAACACAACGGTACAACTTGCATTAAACGATTTCAAATCACTGCTGGCACAATATGGCAACACCAGCTTCACGGAGCAGTACAACGAAGCAGACGTATTCCTTCATTTGCAGCAGAGACCTGATTTTATAGCCTCCGGCAATATGGACAGCATTGCAGAAAAGGGTGGATTTCAATGGGTCACTATTACCGCGGAAGCAAAAACGCATCTCTATCTGCACGCTGCTACCTACAAAGGTTTCGCGGACGGACTATATGCATTGTTACAGGAAAGGTTGGGCTTTCATTTCTACCATACCCGCGCGATGCAGGCTCCCGCAAATACCAATATAAAATGGGAAAATACCGGCAGCTTTTCTGGCAAACCTGTATTCGGAAAAATTGGATTCCACCTGCACACCATGCATCCGCTGGAACTAACAGAAAGCTTGCTGAATGTGGATGCGCCCGATGCGCTGAAGAACATCCGCGAATACATCGACTGGCTGGCGCGCAACGGACAGAATTATTTTGAATTCAATTTACTGGAAAGCATCGACCGCGACAGATGGATTGAGCACGCAAAGCAGATCACGGAATACGCACATCAGCGCGGCATATTCTGCGGCGTGGATTTATCCATTCACATGATACAGCAAAAGGCTTTTCAATTATACACCGGCAAGCTTAAAAAGGAAGAAAAGATTGCCGAAAATGCTGCGTGGCTCTTGCAGGCCGGCTTCGACTTATGGAATGTGGAACTCTCTACGCATGAATTTTCACAGGGGGATGCCGAAGAAAAAATGCGGCATGCGCAACTGCTGTCCGATATCCTGGAAAAAAACGGCGTAAAATTATTCAGTCGCAGCCATGTAGTAAAACCGGACAAAATGGTAACCGGAGACAAGGTGAACAATGCGGAAGCCAAATTAAGCGACAAACACGGACTGATGATACATACCGTGATGTTTTATACGCTGAATGACAGCGCCGCGCCCGTATATGAAAATGAAAACCTGTTGCACATGCGCGATTTATTGCTGAAAGAAAAGCAACAACGCGAAACGTGGTACTATCCGGAATCGGCCTACTGGGTGACTTTCGACAATTCCGTACCGATGTTCCTGATGCCCTATCTGACAGGCCGACTGGAAGATATCAATTACTGTGAGCAGCAGCAAATCAGCGGGCACCTCACCTTCTCTTCCGGTTGGGAATGGGGCTATTGGCTCATCGACTGGAGCATCGCGCGCTGGTCGTGGAATTACACCTACAACAGTGCTGACCTGCCGAAATCGCCGCTGCAATATCTGCATGGCATGACTGACAACAAAGATTTTATTTCTTTTACGGAACAATCCCTGCAATTACAACAACAGAAGATAAAAGCAGAGCAGCTGATACGCGTCATGGTAGCACAGACCATCACGGATGAAATCGGCGGAAAATTCAACCTCGCCTATCATCCGCGACCGGCTTACAGCTACAAGCATATCCGCAACAAAGCCAGCCTTGCAGAACTGGACTTTGTGCAGAAAAACTACCTCGACAAACTACAGGAATTCTGTAAAAGTTTTGAATCCCTGAAAATGGACACCGCCTCATTAAAACCTGTTGAGCGCGAAATCTACGACGGCATTTACATCACCTACCTGCGCGCGAAACACCGCTATCAAACCCTGCAATACATCACGCACTTCCGCAGCAACAAACTGCAAAAAAACAAAACCGACCTCACCGCATTTTTACAGCAGGCAGCAACCATCAGAATGGAAGGATTGAAAATAGTGGCACAGAGAGAACAAAACTACCGTTATCCGGTGGCATCGCTCACTTATAAAGGCAAAGATAAAACCAGCTACCATTTTGGTTATTTATACCCTGTACATCAGTTGCACTTCTGGAACCGCGAGGAAAAACAGGCAAAACACAACAAATATAAGTTCCTGTACATGAAAATCTGGAATATCGCCAGAATCGTGGGGCTGATAAATTAAAAAATGCTAATACCACAGACGCGCTTTCACGCGTTTCAGATAAGCCATCCCCGCTGCGTTCATCACCTGGCGGGGTGCTTTTTTTATACGCTGCAACAGACTGCGCACCGTCTGAAAATACAAGCCTATATCGCCTTTCGATTTCACCAGAAAAAAGGCGGACCACATCACAAAATGAGATACCACATACAACATCGGCATATGCTTGTACAACACAATCACCTTGTTGGCGAACATGCGTGCATAGGTGGTTTTTCCCGGCTCCCGTCCGTTGGGATTAATCTTGTGCAACACCAATACATCGCGGGTAAAAAGGATACTGTAGCCTGCTTTGACAGTTGCATACGACAAATCATATTCTTCCATGCCGTAGAAGAAATCTTCCTGATAGTAGCCGGTTTCAGCAATCAGCGATTTAGGGAATACATGTCCGTATCCGAAAAAAAGATTATAGAATACATCCGTTTTCCCTTCCATCAGCGCCGGATTTTTCAACGGCATTTCCTCCTTTCCTGTCGCGGGAATTTTACCGAGAAATCCTATTATCGCGAGCCTGTCTTTTTCGTATGTCGCGTATTTATCCAGCACAATCTGAATCGCATTCCGCTGCACTATCTCCGCGTCATCATCCATAAATAAAAGGTACTTCCCTTTCGCTGCGCGGATGCACAGGTTGCGCCCTCCGGCTACACCCAGATTCTGCGGATGATGGATATAGTGGATGAGACTGCGCGACTCAGCCGGCAGCTGCTGCAGGTAACTTTCAAAAACCGCATAATCCTGTGTGGAGCCATTATTGAGTACCACTATTTCTTTTGTCCAGCCCGGTACATCCTGCAACCACAGGACATTCTTCACGGCATCTATCGTGTCGTCCGCCCTGTTAAAGCTGATAATAACAAAAGAAAACAATTCACTCATACCGGTTACGCTGCTGTCTGTGATGATTTGCGATCACGATACCAAAGGAAAGCCAATACGGCAATCGCCAGATAAAACAAGATATTGCCCAGCAATAAAATATTATTGGTCATCGCATACAACCTTGGTTTAAACTCGAAGGTGATGGTATGTTCACCCGCATCTACTTTCATACCTCGCAGGATATAATTCACGCGGATATGGTCGGCAGGTTTGCCATCAATATAAGAAA
>JADLAH010000154.1 GCA_020848315.1 Chitinophagales bacterium
CGTCGTTCCATTCCACCGGACGGCTCAGTTCAATGCGAATCAGGTGTTTCTTATATTGTTGTTTGATGGCTTGCACATTGCCTTCAAGAATGATGCGGCCTTTATTAATCAGGAAAATATCTTCGCAGATTTCCTCCACATTTTCCATGCGGTGCGTAGAGAAGATGATATTGGTGCCTTTAGCGTGCAATTCAAAAATCTCATTTTTGATAATCTCAGCATTCAGCGGATCCAGTCCGGAAAAAGGCTCATCAAGAATCAGCAGCGACGGGTCGTGGAGCACGGTAGCTACAAACTGCACCTTTTGCTGCATGCCTTTGGACAGCTCTTCCACGGTTTTGTGGCGCCAGCTTTCAATATCCATTTTTTGCAGCCAGTAGTCAATTTTCCGGCGGGCTTCCTGCTTGCTGAAGTTGCGGAGTTGCGCGAAATATTCGAGCTGTTCGCCGACTTTCATTTTCTTATACAGGCCGCGCTCCTCGGGCATGTAGCCGATCTGATTCTGATGTTTTTCGGATAATTTCTCCCCTTTGAAAAGGATGGTCCCGCTGTCGGGAAAAAATATCTGCGTGATATTGCGGATCAATGTGGTTTTCCCGGCACCGTTCGGTCCGAGCAGGCCGTATATTTTTCCGGACTCCATCTGCAGACTCACATCCTGCAGGGCGAAAGTGTCCTGAAAACTTTTGTGAATGTGTTGTATATCCAGCAGCAACATAGTAGCCAGCAAATGTACTAAAAAATATGAAAGGAAATAAAATGGTTGCGGCCGCCCTTCGGGCGGCCGCAACACGCGTATCAGTATGGATTAATGGAAAAACTTATCGAAAAATCCTTTGTTTTTTTCTTTCTGTGCCTGCGGACTGAAATTCTTAGCGTTCTTCAGTTTTTCCAGCAAAGCGGTTTCCTCAGCCGTCAGATCCTGCGGCGTAAACACCTGTACTTCGACAATCTGATCGCCTTTTCCGTAGCCCTGCAGACTCGGAATACCTTTACCTTGCAGTCGGAACAGCTTGCCGCTCTGTGTGCCCTTCGGAATCTTGATTTTAGCGCTTCCTCCGATGGTAGGCACTTCCACCTGTGTTCCCAAGGCCACTTCCGCGAAATTGAGATACAGGGTGTACACGACATTATTGTCTTCGCGTTTGAGCTCCGGATGTGGCACCTCTTCAATATTGATGAGCAGGTCGCCCGGATATCCGCCGCGCACGCCGGCATTTCCTTTGCCATTCATAGATAGCTGTATGCCTTCGCTCACACCGGCCGGAATATCGATAGTGACTACTTCCTCTCCATAGACACGGCCTTCGCCGCGGCATTTCGTACATTTATTGGTGATTACTTTTCCTTCTCCTTCGCAGGTTGGACACGGTGAGGTAGTGGCCATTTGTCCGAGGAACGTTTGCGTCACTTTTCTGACAACCCCGCTTCCGTTACAGGTATTACAGGTCTGATAGGAACTGCTGTCTTTCGCCCCGATACCGGTACAGGCGTCGCAGGTGATATGTTTTTTGACTTTAATTTTCTTTTGTGCGCCGTTGGCAATCTCTTCGAGATTGAGCTTCACTTTCACACGGAGATTGCTACCTCGCTGTCCGCGGCCACGCTCACTGCGTCCGCGACCACCACCGCCACCGAAGAAAGATTCGAACGGGCTGCCGTCGCCGAAAATATCTCCGAACTGCGAGAAGATATCGTCCATATTCATGCCGCCACCGCCATAGCCGCCGCCACCGAATCCGCCGGCAGCGCCCTGATGGCCAAAACGGTCATAGCGTGCTTTTTTCTCTTCATTACTCAATACGTCATAGGCTTCCGCAGCTTCCTTGAACTTTTCCTCTGCGGCTTTATCTCCCGGATTTCTGTCGGGGTGATATTGCAATGCCAGCTTTCGGTATGCTTTCTTAATCTCATCCGCTGTAGCAGATTTGCTGACTCCCAGTACTTCGTAATAATCTCTTTTTGCCATTTGCTATATTGTATTGCGGCATTTCCGGATGCCGGACGTTTTCGCGTCGGCACCTTCCACGCTATCATTAATGTTATTTTCCTACTACTACTTTTGCATATCGGATAATAGTATCATTCAGCATATAACCGGACTCTACTTCGTCTATAATTTTTCCTTTTTGTTCTTCGCTAGCGGCAGGCACTTCGGCAATCGCTTCGTGGAATTCGATGTTAAATTCCTTGCCGATGCTCTCGAGCGGTTTCAATCCTTTCGACTGTAAACTTTTCTGGAGTTTTTCCAGGATAAGTCGGGCGCCACTGGCGAAATTTTCCGCATTCTGATCTTGCGCGTACGCTTTTTCCGCACGCTGAATATCATCCAGCACCGGCAGCAACTCGCGCACGATTTCCTGTCCGGCCACTTTAATCAGCTCCAAACGCTCTTTCGCGCTTCTGCGTTTGAAGTTATCAAATTCGGCAAAGAGGCGAACATACTTATCCTTTTGAGCGGCCAGTTCGTTTTTCAATTCGGTCATTTCGTCGGTTGGCGGCGTGTCCGCGGTGACTTCTTCCTGACGCTCTGTCTTATTTTCCGACGTTGCGGTGGCTTCCTCAACGGGTGTCTGTTGCTCGTTTTGCTCCATTTCTTCTACCATGATGCGTATTTTACAGTTTTATAAACAAAATGCCTGCCAAAGGATGGCAGGCGACAAAATGACATTTTATATTTTAATGCTGGAAATCCGGCTTATTTGGCCAACTTTTTCTTCAACAATGATTCTATCAGGCTGTGGTTCGGATTGATGGCAATCACATATCCGGTTTCATCAATCAGTACGGTTTGCGGAATGGAATTGATGCCATATTTTGCACCTGGCTCAGATGACCAGCCTTTAAGGTCGGAAACGTGATTTTTCCAAACCAGTCCGTCCTGTTTGATGGCGGCTTTCCAGGCATCCGCTTTCTGATCGAGCGATACGCTGTAGACGGTAAATCCTTTCACGCCTTTCTGCCACTTTTTATTCTGATATTTGGTGTACAATGCCACCAAAGCGGGATTGCTGCGACGGCAAGGACCACACCACGACGCCCAAAAATCGAGCAGTACGATATTGCCCTTGAGAGAGGAAAGGGAAATGAGTTTACCTTCCGGATCTTTGTAGTTCAGCTCGATGGCTTTCTGGCCTACTGCCGGCATCTGCGCACTGGCCGTGAATATCCCGATGGTCAGCATCAGCAAGGAAAAAAGAATCTTGTTCATATCGTTTGATTAGCGTACAAAGATAGACAAAATCTGTACCTGAAATCCGGATTAACATTTATTAAAAAAGCGGATACTGATTCTCAGCATCCGCTTCTGTATGTACTATTCTGTATCAGGCGGCTTCCACCGGTGTTTCAAGATTTTTCACGTAGCTCTCATCGAGCGTGGCTTTGTGTTTTTCCACCAACGGATTCATAATTCTGAACCAAAGTGGTGGCACCAGCGCCAACGGAATCATAGCCAGATAGCCGGATGGCATCTGCGGCGCATGGTCGAAGTGGCGCAAAATCTGATATTTTCTGCCGGCATTAAAATGGTGGTCGCTGTGTCGGGTTAACTCAAACAATAATATTCTGCCCAGTTCGTGTTCCGAGTTCCAGGAGTGATGCGGTTTCACTTTTTCATAAGCACCATTCGGCAGCAACTTTCTTTCCATGCCATAGTGTTCGATGTAATTCACTATTTCCAGCAACACAAAACCGATGGTGGCGGCAGCGATAAATCCGAGCATACATTTCAGTCCGCAGATGACATAGATGGCAGCAACAAACAACACCTGAATTATCTGAAACCGCAGCATCTCGTTATGTAACGGATTCCAGAAATTTTGCTTCATTTTAGTCAGCCGGTGGCGTTCCAGTTTCCAGGCATCCATCCACGAGCCGATGACCGTACGCGGCAGGAAAGCGTAGAAACTTTCATTCAATCGAGAAGTGGCCGGATCCAATGGAGTGGATACGTTTTTATGGTGTCCTCTGTTGTGCTCAATGAAGAAGTGCATATATAATGATGTCAGCAACAGCATTTTTGCCATGATCTGCTCATATTTTTTGGTTCGGTGACCCAGTTCGTGCGCCACATTGATACCCAATGCACCACAGGACAAACCCATACCCAGGGTAATCCCCAGGAACTCATACCACTGCAGTGGCACAGTATATATCGTGTACAGATAATAACCGAGAATAAAATACTGCAATGGCACCATGGTATAAATCAGGATGTCATAGTATCTGTCGCTGCGCTCCTCCGCTTCTTCTTCCTGCGTAAAGTTTTCCGTTGTGCCGGTAAAAATAAATTCCGCCACCGGAATAAATCCGTACACAAAACCAAATGCAAAGAAAGACCAATACCCTAAGTAGTGAAAGGAAATATACATCAGTCCCGGAATGACTATCAGCGGCAGGAAGTATTTATATCTTCTCCATTTTTTGTGAAGCAGTGACATTCCGCTTGCGGAAACCACATTTTCACGATTCATCTGTACTGTACTCATATTGTTTTCTATTTTTGTAATGGAAATTTAGTCATAAAATCTTACAAAATCAAACTATTTTGATTTTTTTAGTTTAATTTTATGCCAGAAAGTGATGTTTAATTAACATAAGTTTAGTGTCGCATGGGAAGAAATGCCGTTAGCAAAGAAAGAAATTCGAATCCGAAGAAGCGGGAATTATATATGGAGAAACTGACGGCTTCCTTTAAAAAGAATGGATTGAAGAAGTACAGCATGGACAACCTTGCTACCGAATTAAAGATCAGCAAGGCGACATTATATCATTATTTCAGCTCCAAAGATGAGATGGTAGAAATTTGCCTGATGCGTGTCATTGGGCAGCTGGGAGATTTTGAAAGCATCTCCAAGGACGACACTATTTCATTCGAAGACCGATTCTACAAGATGCTGCAGTTGTTCTCCGAGACATTCAGCGATATCTCCAACTTATTTCTGGGCGATTTACAGGATGAGTATCCGCAATTGTGGCAGCAGGTGCAGTTGTTTATCGACTATGTACATCAGGTGCTGACCAACTTCTACAATGATGGAAAAAAAGCCGGTGTTTTCCGCGATATACACACTTCCATTCTGGTGATGAGCGACCGCATGTTCTTCAATGCCATTTCCGATGTAGACTTTCTGTGCAAAAACAACATCACGCTCCGCTCCGCATTTGATGAGTATTTCCGGATGAAATGTTTCGGATTTATTCAACCTTCCACGAAAGACATCATGCGTTTATCCTGATGGTAAAAGTGGCTGAGAATATCGCTTCGGCGGGCACCGCAGGGCACTCGCCCGCAAGCTGCAGCGCATTCGTAGCGGCTGTCATCGGTTCAATACAAACATAAGGTTTTCCTGGACCTGCGGGCGCGTACACCTGCACAAAGGGATACTGCGCATCCACTTCCAACGCAACATCATCGAGGTGATAAGTGACTATCTTTTGCGTCGCAAACGGCAAACCTGTAAACCCATGATCAAACACTGCGGATGACAAAGAGATACGATGATTTTCAA
Source organism: Chitinophagales bacterium (assembly GCA_020848315.1). Lineage (GTDB taxonomy): Bacteria > Bacteroidota > Bacteroidia > Chitinophagales > JADIYW01 > JADJSS01. The sequence continues at coordinate 5,514 of JADLAH010000154.1, forward strand.
ATGGCCAGTAATTTTCCTTGGGCGATTTTTGTCCGTCCGGAATCTGCTTTTCATCGGTCAGCAACACTTCCTCCGCTGGCAACGAGAGTTGCATATCTTCTTTGTTTTTGAAAAAATACGGATGAAATCCGAAACTCACCGGCATTGACTGGCCTGATTTATTGTCTATCGTCACCTCCACATGAAGCGCGTTTCCCTGCAGGCGATGGCACATACGGATAGCGTGTGCAAACGGAAAAACAGCGTGCCATTCCGCACGGTCGAACAATAGTTCTGCTTCATGGCAACTTTCATTTTCATTGGCATACAATGCCGTCGTCTTCCATGCATCCGATTTGAGCAAAAGGCCGTGCAGCGGCAGTCCGTTGCCGTCTCTGTATATCAATTGTTTTGATGATTCCGGAAAAAGATGCCTCGTTCCGCTGACTTGAATAGAATCATCAGCGAGGCGGTTCGCCCACGGATGCATAAAAGGATTGCCTGCCAGTTTCGGGCTTTCCCGGTATTCCTGCAACGTGTATGGAAAATAAAGATATTCGCGGTCATTTGCAGTCAGCGAAAACAAGGTATTACCCAATGTAACAGCAATACGCGCGGTCATTTGTTCATTTTGCAACACCACGACTTCCGTGTTGTCTTCCGAATATTGTTGCACCAGATTTCCCATTACTTGATTTCTTTTAAAAACAGCTGATCGGTGTACAGCAGGAAGCCTTTGACAGGCACCTGCCAGATATGTGTGTACGCCTGCATGTATTTTTTTAATTGTTCCTCGTCCTGTTTTTTGGGCGAACCCGTCTTATAATCTATCACCACACACTCATCGCCGCGACGTAGTACCCGGTCGGCGCGCAACTGCTCTTTGCCGTACCACAGACTGCGTTCGCTCAGTTGCAGCCAGCTATCGTCCCACCAGTTTTGTTGCTCAAAAAATGCGATTATCTGCTCCACATGCGGTGTCAGCAGGGCAGCTTCTTCCGGTGTTTCAGCCACCTCGCGCAGTGCCTTCTGTCGATCTTCCGGTCGGTTCATGCGTGACAATACTTCGTGCACCTTGCTGCCGGATTCCTGCGCAGCATTGTAATCACTTCGTTTTCTCAAACGCAGCTCTTTTCTGAAATTGCGATATGGCAAAGCACTGAAAATGCTGACATCCTGTGCATTCTTAGTGGATTTTTTTTCTTTTCTTTTCACCCCAAAGACGCAGCCTTCGTCTGTCTGCTGAGTTTCAATTTCAGTGATATTGTCCAATACAAAAGGTAATAGTACTTTAACAGAATCAGGCAAATCACTCTTGGTATTTTTGGGTTTTACATCGGAAAAGACATACAATTGTTCTTCCGCACGCGTAAAAGCAACATAGAGCAGATTGACATTATCTATGTATGATGCTTCCAGTTCGGCTTCATATGCTTCATGAAAATAGCTGTCTTTCAGGGCAGACTGGGTCTCCACCGGAAAGGCTCTCAGCTTATCAAACGGCGGCTGCTCGCTTTTTAGCCAGATGAAATTTCCCGACTTAGGTTTCATGCTCCAATTGGCATACGGCAGTATCACCACCGGAAACTGCAACCCTTTCGACTTGTGTATGGTGTACAATTTTACGGCATTGATGCCTTCCGGTGATACGATGGAAAGATTGCTGTTTTGCTCTTCCCAGTATTCCAGAAAATCGGAAAGAGACGCGGAGTAGCGCTGACTGTGTTCCAACACTACATCCTGCAGACGCCACAAGTAGCTATCCATTTTTTCATCCAGTGTAAGCGCATGCAGAATATGCGAAAGCAATTCATCCGCAGACATCGTGGCCATCCGCAGCGCCACCGAAGCATCAAGGCATTCCGGAAAATAACGTGCAACCAACAGATGGGCTTCCTCTTTGGCAGTCAGATAAGACTCCGGTGAGGGCAATTGATGGTATCTGGCCAGCAGAAAATTCAGCTTTACCAGATAAAATCTGTCGGAAGTGTGGCGGATAGCCTGCATAGCCGCGATACACAACTGCACATTGAGCTGCTCACTCAACAAAAGTGACTCCGCAGAGACGACGGGTATCTGCTCTTCTTTGAGTCGTTGTGCTACTCTGGCACCATTCAGGTTATCTCGAGTAAGAACGGCTATATCGCTGTAGCTGTACACACCGGATAATTCACGGATGGCTTTCACCACTTCGTCGAGATGTACATCATCCGAGTGCTCGGATTTCTCCAGATATTTAAATTCCACATACCCGGGCAATTCCGATCGGGTAGCCGCTTGTTTAACATCAGAAAGCACCTGCGAAAAAAGCGGATTGCGCAAAGCAATCGTTTCGCGCAGCTTGCTGAAAAAGGCGTTATTAAAATCGACGATATGCTGTGCACTCCGGTAGTTCGCCGACAAAGGCACTTCCCGGCGCTCTTTCCAGTGAAATTGCAAATCCTCACTGACACCATCCACCATCAGTTCCATTTTGCCACCCCGCCAGCGGTAAATACTCTGCTTCGGATCACCGACGAGCAGTACCAGTCCACCCACCTGCTGCAATATTTCGAGCAACAACGGCAGCACGCCTTTCCACTGCATGGCCGAGGTATCCTGAAATTCATCGATCATCACATACTTCAGGAAAGTCGCCGACTTTTCAAAGATAAACGGCATTTCTTCCTGCTGTGCAATGAGGCTGACAATATGGTTGGTATCCGAAATAAGAATCAGATTCTGGGCGGCCTTGTATTCTTTTATTTTGGCATTAATGACTTCTAGAAGCGCCAGCGCGTAAATATTTTTCAGCACAATATCTGCCGACACATAAGCTTGCTGATGCGCCTCCCGGAAAGCGAGTACCTCCCGGATGTAAGGTGCCAGAATGTCGTGCCACGCTGCTTCCAGTTGCTGGGATAGCGCCTTGTCTTTTTTGGTGGCAGCCGACAACAGCTCTCCGGTATCCAGCATCTTCTGTATATAGACATTCGCTTCCGGCGCAAAGGCGGCGGTTTTTCTGATAAACGATTGAACACTTCTGGCGCCCTGAAAATATTTGGTGATATCCAGTTGCTCCGCGGCAATACGCTGCTCTACGGCTGCGGTCAGCTTCGTCAACGTGTCGCGGTAGTTTTTGCGGATGCGCTGCAGTTCCAGCAGCACTTCCTTGTATGATTCAATATCAAATACCTGCTCGCCTTCCTGCACGAGCCGCTGGTATTCTTCCTTAAACAACTGTCTTGCAAATCCGCTGATATTGCGTTCTATTTTCCAGCTTTTGTCTTCTTCAATCTGATGATATACATAGGTTTCTATCCACTCCGAAAACGCGTCTTTTCCCGGATGATAATCGCGGAGCATATTGAGCACACCTTCTTCAAGCACAGCGTCCGTGTTCAGTTCAACTTCCATTCCAATCGGCAAATCGAGCTCCTTGGCAAAAGAGCGGATGATACTCTGGAAAAAGCTGTCGATGGTGGAAATCTGAAAATTGGAATAATCGTGCAATATCAGCTGCAGTGCTTTCTCCGCGTTTTGTCGAAGATAAGCAGAAATATCCACGCCTTTTTCCGCCTTTATCTCTTCAATGATGGTATTTTGCAGTGTTGCAATATCCGGCGTCTGCTGTTGCAGTGCCCCCAGGTATTCAACAATCCGGGATTTCATTTCCTGAGTGGCCTTTCTGGTAAAGGTGACGGCCAGGATCGATTTATAATCATGCGGATGCAGCAGGACAATTTTCAGGTATTCCTTCGCCAGTGCGTAGGTTTTTCCCGATCCGGCGGACGCTTTATAAATAACCAGTTCAGCTCCTTTCATGACAGCACTAAAATACACATTATAATCAGATAGGCCGGCCAAAAAATACTGCACATGTACACGAAATTATCCCAAAGCACTTTATTCAACAGAATTATTTTTATACATTTGGAATTCTCATTTATTCAGAAGTGGCATACAGCAGAATTTTTGATATTATTGAACATCAGGCAGAAGCATATCCTCTCGAGGTTTGCCTTGCCCGAAGAGAAGATAAGAAAACATGGAAGACCTATTCTACTCATGAAATCACAGACACAGCGCTGAGGTTAAGTCGCGGACTGTTGGACAAAGGCGTTCAGCGCGGCGACAAGATTGCCATCATCTCCACCACGAACCGGCCGGAATGGCATTTTACGGATCTTGCTTGCCTGCAAATCGGCGCCATCGATGTGCCTATTTATCCGACTATCAGCAGCAAAGAATACGAGTTCATCTTTAACCATGCGGAAATAAAGTTTATTTTCCTGTCGGACAAAGTGCTGTATCGCAAGATAGAAAGCATTCTGCCTAACGTACCCAGCGTGCAGGGCGTATTTTGTTTTGATGAAAACGACTATGTCACCCACTGGAAAACCCTCTTATCGGACAATACGGAAAG
>JADLAH010000155.1 GCA_020848315.1 Chitinophagales bacterium
ATGTGGTGAATTGCAGCATACAACTGATGAACGGACCATTTCAGGCGGATAGATATATTCTGATTGCGGAAAATCGCACTTTCAAATCCTATTTTGAAGCGATTGCGCGCCAACTGCAGGTGCCTGCCCCGCGATTTGCACTGAACAAATGGATAGGTTTTGCGGCTGCCGCCGCCGACAGGTTCGCGTCCTGGCTGGTGCCATCCCGCAAGCGCGGAATTTCCAGTGAGAATCTGAAAGTTTCTTTGGAGACCTTCCGCTATTCCAACGATAAGATCAAGCAGGCGCTGAACTATCAGTTCACACCGCTGGAAGATACAATAGCAATTATTGCACAACAAATAAGTACGGATAATGGACGAACGTAGACGAACAAAGATACTGGGTATCTGGTTTATTGTGGGCGTGGGTATGTTACTCGGCCAGATTGTTTTGGGCGGTATCACCCGACTCACCGGCAGTGGACTTTCCATCACGGAGTGGCAGGCTTTGCTGGGCGTGTTGCCTCCGCTGAATGAGCAGGAGTGGCTGATTGCATTCGATAAATACAAGCAATTCGGGCAATACAAACTCTTAAACACGGGTATGTCGCTGCACGAGTTCAAATGGATTTTTTTCTGGGAATGGTTCCACCGTCTCTGGGCCAGAATTACCGCGCTGGCGGCCATCATTCCGCTGCTGTATTTCATTTATAAAAAAATTGTCAACAAACAGGATATTATTAAAATCCTTATAGCCATTGCACTCGGCGGCGTCGCAGGTGTGGCCGGATGGATTATGGTAAAAAGCGGACTGAAACAACATACCGTGCTGGTAAATCCTGTCAATCTGATGTCGCATATTTTTGTAGCGGCTATCATTGTGGCGTATGTGTTGCGCGTAGCACTCGAATATTTGTATCCGAAAGAAAGGGCTCGCTACAACGAATCGCAGCGCAGATTGTTTACCTTGCTGGTGATACTGGTATTGGTACAGATTTGTCTCGGCGCACTGGTGGCAGGCTCCAAAGCGGCACTGGTCTGCACTACATTTCCATTGATGAACGGCCATATCTATCCGCAGGATCTGAACTTCGCCGCCGTTGAAACGGTAGAATATTCCACTAAAATGTTGTTTCAGTTTATTCACCGCATGGTAGCTTACGGTATTTTCCTGTATGTCATTTTCCTGTTTTTCCATACCAGAAATACGCTGGCGCAATTTCAGTTTCACCGCACCAGATGGCTGTTGCTCGGCATGGTTATCGTGCAGTTGCTACTCGGTATATTGACGCTGATATACAGTCATGGACGCGTGCCGGTAGGATTGGGTGTGCTGCACCAGCTGGGCGGATTCCTGCTGCTCATTTTTTCAGTGGAAGGACATTATTTCATCAAATACCGGGCGATTAACACCGCTTCCATCAGATAGTATATGCAACTCAAAATCGCCGCTGTCACCAACCTCACGGATGCCCGTTTTTTCAATGCCATCGGTGCTGCCTATATCGGATTTAATTTTGATGTGCTGAATGAAAACAACATCACCATCGAGAAAGCGAAAGAGATAACAGGATGGCTGTTTGAACCAGTGCTGGTGGGCGAATTCGGCCTGCATCAGAACAAAGAAGAAATCGCATTTATTGCGGAGCAACTCGATATTCATGAAATCCAAATCCCTTTTCAGCATCCTGAAAAAGCACTACTCGATTTTGAAAAATTTCTGGTACTGGATGATTGGAGAGCAGTACAACATCAGCAATTCTCGGATATGCTCGTCATCAGGATACAGCAGGAAGACATCAGGGATGAGCAGCTGAAAGCATTTGTTGGCAAAAATACTGTTTTTGTGGAGACGGATTTTACCGGAGAAATATTGCAGCAAATCGCGGCGGAATTGCAACCACACGGTATACAGATTACCTGCAGGAAAGAGGATAAACCCGGACTGAGCCTGGTGGATGAATATGCGGATATGCTCGAAGCGATTGGCTTCAGTTGATTATTTCAGCCGGAAACAAAGATATTTGATGGTGCGATTGTCTTTCAGATGCATCTGCTCGTAATAGGTCTGAATGCCGTAGAGTTCGTCGTTTTTCCCCATTGCATACACATCCGGATAATCTTTTATGATTTCGGAAGGCGTTTCTGTCAGTATTTCCTTGGTGAATTGATAGAGTAAATCGCTGTCCGTTTTTACATGGATGAGGCCACCGGGTTTCAGGACTTTTCTGTATACATCCAGAAATTTGGTGTGTGTGAGTCTTCGTTTGGCATCGCCGTCGCGAGGGAAAGGGTCAGAAAAGGTAATCCATATTTCATCGATATCGCCTGGACGGAAATATTCGTCGAGTTTGTCAATCTGATCGCGGATAAAAGCGACATTGCTGAGCTGATGTACTGCGGCAAGCCGTGCGGCACTCCAGATGCGGTTGCCTTTGATATCCATTCCGATGTAGTTGTTTTCGGGAAAAAGGCGCGCCATGCCCAACGTATAGTCGCCTTTGCCGCAGGCCAGTTCCAGAATAATGGGAGCTTCGCGTTTAAAGAAATCGCTGTTCCATTTCCCTTTCAGTACCGGATTTTTCTGAAAAACAATCGGATTATGTTCCAGTTCCGCAAACTTGATTAACTTACCTTTTCCCACTTCAAAATTTTGGGCAAAGATAGGAAGTTGCGGTCAGTTTACCGTCAGGCAACTACTAAATAGTAGCAGGAAAACTGTTTTTTGAATAGCGCAGGATATTTTCCATCACCGGTGTGCCCGGCAGTTCACCGCCATCCTCATCCAATGCCTGTTTGGCTTCAGATAATTGTGCGAACATATCAGCCACTTCGGAATCATCTGTCAACTGTTGTCCGATTTGTCTGCGTTCATCGCTATCTGTTTCCAGATATAAGTGTTTAACAAGAAGTTCAGGTGTAGAAATTTGCTGCATGATAACGTATTTTAACTAAAAACGACGTATTGCAGGATTTATTGTACGTTCCATAAAAAAAGCAGCAATTTTATGATTCACCGCCTGTCCCCTTGAAATAATCATCCTTGAAACGGAACAATACGTTGAAAGTAGTGAGGCTGCCGTAAATACGGGTAATGTATTGCTGCAGTTCCACTTTTTCCGCATCACTCAATTTAGATGCATTGATTTTCTGTTCCATCACCCGCAGGCGGTCGCGGGTCATCACAATTTTGTGGAAGAAGCTCTCTATAGGAATTTCTTTTGTTTGCAGGCTCTTGTCTTTGGGTTGCAATACCATCGTGCCATCTTCCCATTTTTCGGCCATTTTGCAATCTTCCAGCGGTTCGGTCAGCGGTGCAATCAGTCGTTGCAGCGCAGCGCTTACCTGTTCCAGTGAAATGGCGTCCTTATCTCTTTCAATCAGCTTTAATACCACAAAACCGTCAAAGGTTCTGGAGATTTCCTTTTCGCCATGTTCGGGGAAATAAATGAGATAGCTATATTCATCGCTGTCATCGATGATGACGCCGTTGCCGTATTTGGGATGCTCGAGGCGGGTGCCGATCGTGTAATTAGTCATATTCAATGTTTGAGGCGAAAATAGAAAAAGAGATTTAATTATGGAGATTCTTTCGGTCTGTTAATTATGCAGACATACGATGGTCACCATATCTTCAACGAAAAGCTATTTCTTTAAATGCAAATTGCATTTCCTGCAGGCTGCCGTCTTCCTGCATCACATCCATAATCAGGAGTCCGGTCGGCGACACATCTTTGATGCATCCTTGCAAAGGAAGATGATCTTTTTCAAAAGCAGCCATCACATTGTACCGGTAGAGATGGCTGATGTAGGCGGATTTCAGCAATTCCGTTTTTCCTTCTTTCAGCAGGAAAAAATAACGTTCTATAGCCGCCAGCACCTCTTTCAATACGGAAATTCGTTCCATGCTTTTATCCAGTTCCCGTTTCAGGCTCGTGGCGCGCGTCAGTTCCGCAAAGTCCTGCTGATTTACATTCAGTCCGATGCCGATTATCGAATGCTTCAGGTACATACCGGAAATGGTATTTTCTATCAGGATGCCCGACACCTTTTTGTCATCGATATAGATATCATTCGGCCATTTGATACTGACATTCATATTCTGCCGTCCTTGTTGTCCGATAATTTCCGCCACAGCCGTCCTTATACCCAATGAAATCGCCATATTCAGCCCAAACTGCGCTGCAGCCGGAAGGAAATCCGTTTTGAAAATAATCGAAAAAGTCAGATTCTCACACGGCGTGCTCTGCCAAATATTGCCGGCTTGCCCGCGTCCCGCATACTGTTCGTCTGCTAAAATGACAGTTCCGTCAATTGGAGTGCTTTTTGATAGATGTTCTTTCGCATACGTATTCGTAGAGTCTACAGATGGCAGATGAATAAGGAACTTTCCCGTGAAAAAAGTGTTATTTATAATAATCTCCAAAATTTAGTAGATTTGTATGTAGTACTACTACAGCGCTTGAA
>JADLAH010000156.1 GCA_020848315.1 Chitinophagales bacterium
AACAGCAAATAGAAGAACTGTCTGGTCTTAGTCGACAGTTAATCCGTTTGATTGAAGACAACAGCCGAATTTACGGAAAAGACTTTCTTCAACTAAAGGGATTCACCGCATTTAAAGTTTCTGTTCTATCCATCTTCAGTAAGAAGAACAAAGACATCATCGCGCAGCAGGAAAACACCCGGCAATTACTTTCACAACTGAATCGCCAGCTGCACGATAGTAATTTCCCACTAACAGCACCCGATGAAACAGCCTTCAGCGAACAGATAGACACCATACTACCGGCGCTGCAACAAATGGCAGTGTCTCTCCAGGATTATATTTCACCTATCCGTTTTTTGCCGGACTATTTTTCCTACAGGAAATACATCCAGACATTGTCCGCTGCGGCGAAGTCGCTGATACAGGCATTGCAGAAAACCGGACAAACACCCTGGCTGCCTGTTTTCGAAACGTATTATCTGCAACAAACCATCCTGAAAACGGGATGGGAACACGGCATGCAGGAAGACATGCGGCAAATATATCCGGCACTGACGGAATACGACCGCACAATAAAACCACAAATCGGCCATAAGATCAGAAAGGAATGGCAGGAACGACTGCAGCAATTGCTGCCACAGCGGGATATCGCCTCACTCAGGTATGTTTACAACCTGCGAAAAAACAAACAGTATGCCACCAAAAATTCGCTACGGAAAATAGTGCAGCACGATTTTGATTTTTTCACTACGGTATTCCCGGTGGTGATGATGAATCCCAGCGCCGCGACTTCCATCCTACCTTTACAGGAAGATTTATTCGATTATATTATCCTGGATGAAGCCAGTCAGCTGCGCCTGGAAGACACCTACACATCGCTGTTGCGCGGCAAAAGAAAAATCGTTTCCGGAGATAAACATCAGATGCCGCCGAGCAATTTCTTCGGCACAGAGTTGATTTTTTGGCAGGAAGACAATGAAGCGGAAGAAGTGGACAGCTTTCTGGCGGAGAGCAAATCGCTGCTGGAATATTCGGAAGATGCAGGATTTAAAAATACGTATCTCGATTTTCATTACCGCTCTCTGCATCCGGATCTAATTCAGTTTTCCAACCACGCCTTTTATCAGTCGCGGCTCGTGCCGATGCCCGTAAAATCGGTGTATCAGGCCATCCATTACCATCCTGTCAACGGCACCTACGACGAAGGCACCAATCCGGCGGAAGCCGCCGCTATTGTCGACTGGATTTATTCGGTGCAACCACTACCCGGACAAGAGACATTGCCCGGCGTCGGCATCGCCACCTTCAATATCTATCAGCGCAACCTGATCCTGGATATGCTGTATGAAAAAGCGTACGAAGACAACCGGAAAAACGAACATCTACAGGCACTGCTGCAACAGGGGTTATTTGTCAAAAACCTCGAAAACATTCAGGGAGACGAACGCGACATCATGCTGCTGTCCACCACGTTCGGCCCCGACAAAACGGGCAAATTCCGCCAACTGTTCGGCCCCTTATCTCAGGAAAAAGGTTATCAGTTGCTGAATGTAATCATTACACGTGCCAAACATTCCCTGCATGTTTTCACCTCGATTCCGGAAACCACTTTCCTGCATTTTGAAGAGGAACTGCAGACCAAAGGAAATACCGGAAAAGCGATTCTGTACGCGTATCTTTCCTATGTAAAAGCATGTGCTGAAAGCAATACCATTCAGCAAGAGGCCATCCGCAGATTGCTGGAAAAAAATCAATCCGCTGCCACTTCGGCCGTCAATAGAAAAACCGGATTGTCGGATTTCAAAACGTATTTATTTCAACTGCTCTCCGCCGAATTCGGTGAACAGATAGTGCAGGATTATCCATTCGGCGGGATGCAACTGGATCTGGTTTTACTGAAAGACGGAGCACCTGTTTTACACCTCCAACTGGAACAAGCCAGCGATTACCACCCGGATGTAGCTTACCGGAATAAACTGCATCAGGCCGGCATATTGCAACGATATGAACTGCCTACCTACCCCATCTGGTCTTTCAACTGGTGGTCCAATCCACAGGTGGAACTTGCACGATTGAAAGAAACCTGTGACAGTTTGATATAATCATTTTTCGGAAAATATTTTTTTGACTTTTTACTGCTTTTTTTATTTCAAAAATCACTACTTTTAACTAGCCGTAAATTATTAGTCAAATGCAAAACAAATTAACCCGCCGTAAGTTCGTGCAACTTACTGCATTAGCCGGTGCAGCCAGTACACTACCATTATCCGGATGTAAGAAAGAAGTAAAAGTACAACCCGGCGATACCGACAAGGAAGCCATTGTGATTGGTTCCGGATTCGGTGGTTCCGTAGCCGCGCTTCGACTCGGACAAGCCGGCATCAAAACGACATTACTGGAAATGGGAAAAGAGTACACCGTCTCTCCATCCAATAATGTTTTCTGTTCCACCTTACAACCCGACGGCCGCTCTACCTGGCTGAAACAAAAAACCATCGCGCCTGTAGTCAATATACAATTTGATATCCCGAAATATGTCGGCGTACTCGACAGAGTGGACTTCCCTACTTCCTACATGAAGATATACCGCGGCACCTGCCTGGGCGGTGGATCCGTTGTATATGGCGCTATGCTGCCCTACGCGCAGCCTTCCATGTGGAATGAATATTTCCCGTATGTCAGCTATAGTGACATGGAAACGAAATGGTATCCGAAAGTAAAAGAATTGCTGCATTTCAGTCAGATTCCGGAATCGCTGCTCAACTCTTATGTTTTTCAGTTTGCAAGAGTCGGACTGAAGCAATGCAGCAAGGCAGGCATGGAAAAAGTGATGCTGAATGCCGGTGTGGATTTTGACATCATTCAGGGCGAAGTGGACGGCACACACAAAAAGTCATCTATCGCGAGTGAATTACTGTATGGCGCCAACAACGGCTACAAGAACAGTCTGGACAGAAATTATATTCCTGCAGCCCGCGCGACAGGAAATGTGAAGATAGAAACACTGCATAAAGTAGACTACATAGAACAGCTGGAGAACGGCAAATATGTGGTACACGTAGAAAAAATAAATGAACAGGGTAATACGGAATACCGCAAGACCTACACCTGCACCCACGTATTTATCAATGCCGGTGTGGTGGGGTCCATGCAGATTTTGCTGAAATCAAAACATATGGGCGGACTTTCCAAACTGAATGATGAAGTAGGCAAACATTGGGGCAACAACGGCAACATCATGGCGATGCGCACTTTGCTGAATGAAGATACGGGTGCCACACAATGTATTGTACCGGTGACGGCTTACGGCGACCTGAACAATCCTGTGGCGCCATTGCTGGCGGAGCAGGCACCTTTCCCAATCGGACTCGAACTGCGACAATTGCTGACGCTGGCGATTACCAAAAATCCGGAGCGCGGCTATTTCACCTATAATCCATCTACAGAAAAAGCAGAACTGCATTTTGACAGTGCGCAAATGGAAATCTCACGACGTGCGATGGAAAGTTTTGTAGACCGGCTGAACGCCACCAATGGCGGTGTGCTCGACCGCACTTTCTATTTCGGCGGACACGGATTCGGCGATGATTTCACGTACCATCCGCTGGGCGGTGCGGTGCTGGGACTGGCGAGTGATTACTACGGTCGCCTCAAAGGACACAGCAATCTGTATTGCATGGATGGCTCCATGATACCGGGCTTCTCATGCTGCGCCAATCCGGCATTGACGATTGCTGCATTGGCAGAGCGCAATATGGAAACGGTGCTGAAAGAGGATTTTTAATTTTAAATAGCAAACTAAACCATTATAAAAAACAAAGCGCCGAACTTTCGTTCGGCGCTTTGTAATCATTAACTGTCAAAACTAAATCAATTATAACTTGATGGAAACGCCTGCTTCAAACACGCTTTTTCCATATCCAACTTCACCGTATACACCGATTTTTGAATTGAAAAAGTATTTCACACCTACCTGTGGACCAGCGAAGATAATACCGGTAACATCGCTACCAACTCCTTTAGTTCTCACTACACCTAAACCAGTACCAAAATTCAAACCTGCATACACGTCTAATTTATCAGCAACAGCTACTCCTTTTTTATCAGCAATCAATTGCAGAAAGTGGAAGTTGGCAATTACCCCTACCGGCACGTACAGCACACCTCCACCGCCGCCAACATATGCTCTACCGCCCAAGCCGGTAACGAGACCTACGCCTACGTAATCATGCACACCAAATTCAGCCTGCACAGACAGAGTTCCTGAATACCAGAAGCCTGCTCCATAAAATCCGCGACCATTATACCCTCTATATCCTCCTTTTCCAAATGCACCGATATAAGAAGATAATCCAACTCCAATAGAGATTTGTTTGGAACCTTTTCCTTCAAATGCTTTTCCTCCGCCTGAGGAACTTTTGCTTTTTGCAGCGTAGTTGTTCAGGTGAGCCATTTGCAGGCCAAGTTGTTCTGCGAAAGCAGTGGATGTGAATACCATCAGAGCTATCACAGCAAATAGTTTTGTTAATTGTTTCATAGTAGTTATTTTAATTGTTGCAAAGTTAGTGGTTACATCTACATTATAAATACCGAATAATAAGTAAAAACGGCCGCTTACTCAATAATCTATACCTTTTCTATCACCATTGCGCTGGCACCACCGCCGCCGTTGCAGATACCTGCAGCGCCAATCTTGCCGCCTTTGTGTTTTAAAATAGAAATCAGCGTACCTACTATTCTGCAACCGGAGTTACCAATCGGGTGACCCAATGCTACCGCACCGCCAAACACATTGATTTTGTCGTGCGCGATGTTCAGCTCTTTCATGTTGGCGAGTGCCACCACAGAGAAGGCTTCGTTTACTTCAAAGAAGTCTACATCCTCCACTTTCAGTCCTGCTTTGTCCAATGCCTTCGGAATCGCTTTGGAAGGTGTGGTGGTAAACCACTCCGGTTCCTGCGAAGCATCCGCGAATCCTATGATTTTCGCCAACGGCTGCACGCCGAGTTCTTTTACTTTATCGCCGCTCATCAGCACCATCGCGCTGGCGCCATCATTGATTTTGGAAGCGTTGATGGCTGTAATCGTACCTTCTTTTTCAAACGCCGGTTTCAGTGCACCTACTTTCGATTCATCGAATTTCTTGTATTCTTCATCTTCCGCAATGGTCACATCGCCTTTTCGGGAAGCAATCACCACCGGCACGATTTCATCTTTGAAATACCCGTTAGCATATGCTTCCTGTGCACGCTTGTAAGACGCAATCGCGTAGTTGTCCTGATCCTCTCTGCTGAAGGAATAGTGTTTGGCACATACTTCACCCGCATTGCCCATCATGTATTTTTTATACGGATCCTGCAAACCATCGCGTACGATAGCATCCAGAATTTCGCCATTGCCGTAACGGATACCGGTGCGGCCGGAAGGCAGATAATGCGGGGCATTGCTCATGCTTTCCATTCCGCCTACCACGACCACCTGGTTGTCGCCCAACATGATGGACTGCGCGCCCAGCATAATGGCTTTCATACCGGATGCACAAACTTTGTTAATGGTAGTACAAGGGGTTGTAGTCGCGATTCCCGCGGCGATAGACACCTGCTGCGCGGGCGCCTGTCCGACATTGGCCTGCAGCACATTGCCCATATACACTTCATCTATTTGTGTACCATTCACGCCGGCGCGTTCCATAGCAGCCTGAACGGCAATTTTACCGAGTTCTACTGCAGTCACTCCTGACAGCACACCACCTAAACTTCCTATCGGCGTACGAGCCACGGAAACGATATATACTTCTTGCATAAAAATGATTTTAGACGCTCAAATTACGGAATTCTAAAAACAAATACCGCTCTTCAAAATAAAATAAAGATTATCTCTGCAAGGGCGTGTATCGCTGATTTTTTGAAAAAAATGCATTTCCCGCATTAAGATTTAATAGCATTTATTAACACCAAAACCTGAACAAAAACAGCCATTTAGCATTAAATTGCGGTCTGTGTTGCGGGAATTGTGAACAACGATCCTGTCGCAACATGATTTTGAGGGAACTTTTTTTCCCACTTTTTCATTTAGGTACAAAACAAACGCGTATGATTGCAAAAATTAAACAAGATTTACCGGCCAGTATTGTGGTCTTTCTGGTAGCATTACCATTGTGTCTCGGAGTGGCACTCGCCAGTGGCGCTCCGCTTATTTCAGGTCTGATTGCAGGTATTATAGGAGGCATTGTCGTGGGTTCACTGAGTGGCTCACAAACCAGTGTCAGCGGTCCCGCAGCAGGTCTCGCAGCAGTAGTGTTATCCTCTATTACCCAATTAGGTGCCTTCGACGTATTCTTGTTGGCTGTTGTGTTGGCGGGCGTCATTCAATTGATTGCCGGCGCTGCCAAAACAGGATTTATTGCAAACTATATCCCCTCCAATGTCATCAAAGGATTGCTGGCCGCTATCGGTATCATCCTTATCCTGAAACAGATTCCGCACGCGGTGGGCTATGATGCCGATCCGGAAAATGATTTTTCCTTTATTCAGTCCGATGGTGAAAATACCTTCTCCGAATTGCTGAATATTTTCTCTTACTTTTCCATCGGAGCCATTATCATCTCCGCTATCTCCCTGCTGATGCTGATTTACTGGGACAAGACGCCGATGCGGAAGTTCAAATTCTTCCCGGCTTCTCTTTTTGTCGTTATACTGGGCATAGTAATGAATCAGGTGTTCGCGCAGTTCGCGCCTTCGCTCTACATCAGTGCTTCACATCTCGTGAGCATTCCCAAAATTGAAGGTATTAACTCCATTATTACTTTCCCGGCATTTGAAGCCATCACTAACTACAAAGTATGGGTAGTTGCATTTACAGTTGCCATCATTGCTTCATTGGAAACTTTATTAAACCTTGAAGCGGTGGACAATATCGACCCGCACAAACGTCAGTCGCCGCCCAATCGCGAATTACTGGCACAAGGTGCCGGCAACGTATTGTCCGGTTTAATCGGTGGTATTCCTATTACTTCGGTGATTGTGAGAAGCTCCGTGAACATCCATTCCGGTGCCAAAACCAAAGCATCTGCCATCCTCCACGGCGTATTCCTGCTGGTGAGTGTGTTGCTGCTGAGTCCGCTGATGAATCAGATTCCGCTGGCTTCTCTGGCCGCCATCTTGTTGGTGACAGGTTATAAGCTGGCAAAAGTTTCGCTGTTCAAGGAAATGTACAAAAAAGGATGGAATCAGTTTATTCCGTTTGTCGCGACTATTCTGGCCATCGTGTTTACCGACCTGCTGATTGGTATTGTGATTGGCATGGTCATCAGTATCTTTTTCCTGTTGAAAAGCAATTACAAAAATCCATTTACACTCGAAAACGAAAAACTATATATCGGAGAGACCGTGCGTCTCGAATTATCGGATGAAGTATCTTTCCTGAACAAAGCACGCATCAAGGATGCGCTGTGGGCCATTCCGGAAAATGGACGTGTGATTATCGACGCGAGTTTCAGTACTTTCATTGACAACGATGTACTGGAAATTATTCAGGATTTTAAAAGCACTGTGGCGGTTGAACGCAAGATACAGGTTAACATCATCGGGCTGAAAGACAAATACGCACTGGACGACCATATTCAGTTCGTCAATATTCTCGACAAAGAAGCACAGGATAAACTGTCGCCGGATGAAATTCTGGATTTACTGAAGAAAGGGAACGAGCGCTTTATCAATGGAAAATGGTCGGAAAAATATTTCAGACATCAGGTAAACGCCACTTCTTTCGGACAGAATCCGATGGCCGTAGTGGTGAGTTGCATCGATTCGCGCACAAGTCCTGAGCTGATATTTGATTCCGGCATCGGCGATTTACTGTCCATCCGCATTGCAGGTAATATCATCAATAAAGAAATTATCGGCAGCCTGGAACTCGCCTGCTCCAAAATAGGCACTAAACTCATCGTAGTACTCGGCCACTCCAACTGCGGTGCGGTGAATGCAGCGGTGAGTTCACTGAAAGAAGGCAATATCCATTCCGTGACCGAGAAGATAGAAAAAGCCATCGTACAGTGCGGCTGCAGCCGAGATGAAATCACGGAAGAAAGCGGCAAACTGAATACCGTAATCCGTCAGAATGTATACAACTCCATCGATGAAATCATTGACGGCAGTACCTACCTGCGCAAGCAACTGGAAAATAAACAAATCAGTATAGTTCCCGCTTTCTACGACACCGTCAGCGGCCGAGTGGTATTCCACCGCGATGAACTGGAAACAGACACTGCCGCGAGTGCGGTAAAAGCGAACTTAAACTAATCATTTATCCGCTATAAAATCACAGGCATCCACTTCCGGGTGCCTGTTTTTATGTTGTATTGCCGGGAAATTGCAGAAATGCAAGTTATCAATATGTGTGCATTTTCCGACAGG
>JADLAH010000157.1 GCA_020848315.1 Chitinophagales bacterium
ATTCCCGCTTTCGCGGGAATGACTTTTATTTTTTATCCTGTCATGATGATAGTAGCAGGAAGTTCCATATATATCATGCCACGATTATCGTGGCATGAGTATTATGCTTTCGGAGCAGCCGCTAAAATTTCAGCACTGGCCTGATCGGCATATTTCTTGAAATTGTCGTTGAATTTCTGAGCGAGTTCGCCGGCTTTCGCATCGTAAGCGGCTTTGTCTTCCCAGGTATTTCTTGGGTTAAGTACTTCAGATGGTACCCAAGGGCAGGAAGTCGGAATCTGGAAATTGAAAATCGGTAACGTTTCAAATGCTACATTATTCAGTTCGCCGTTCAGTGCCGCCGTGATGAGAGAGCGTGTATATTTCAGGCTCATACGTTTGCCTACGCCATATACGCCGCCGGTCATACCGGTATTGATCAACCATACATTCGCGCCGCTTTCTTTCAGTTTTCTACCCAGCATTTCCGCGTATTTTGTCGGGTGCAATGGCAGGAATGCCGCACCGAAACAAGCGGAGAAAGTAGTTTGCGGTTCTGTTACGCCAGCTTCCGTACCGGCTACTTTGGACGTATAACCGGAGATGAAGAGGTACATCGCCTGTGCTTCTGTCAGCTTGGAAATCGGAGGCAATACGCCGAACGCGTCGTAGCTGAGGAAGAAGATATTTTTCGGTATGCCGCCCACGGACGGTGTCGCGATGTGGTTGATATGGTATAAAGGATAAGAAACGCGGGTATTCTCCGTGATGCTCACATCTTCAAAGTTCACTTTGTTGGTACCTTCGTAGAAACCGATGTTCTCGAGGATAGCGCCGTGTTTGATGGCACGGAAGATATCCGGTTCTTTTTCTTCGGTCAGGTCCACGCATTTTGCGTAGCAGCCGCCTTCGAAGTTGAATACACCTGTTTCGCTCCAGCCGTGCTCGTCATCGCCAATCAGTCGACGGTTAGGGTCGGCGGACAAAGTGGTTTTACCTGTTCCGGACAATCCGAAGAACAAAGCGGTATCGCCATCCACACCTATATTTGCGGAGCAGTGCATGCTCAGCACATTTTTCTGATGCGGCAATACGAAATTCAATACGGTGAAAATACCCTTTTTGATTTCGCCGGTATATCCGCTGCCACCAATCAGGATTACCTTTTTGGTGAAGTTGATGATAGAGAAATTGTGTTGTCTGGTGCCGTCTTCTGCAGGAATAGCCATATAACTTGGCGCGCAGAGGATGGTCCACTCCGGTTCGAAAGTCGCGATATCCGCTTCTTCCGGACGGATGAACATATTATCCGCGAAGAGATTTGCCCATGGTGTTTCTGTCACCACGCGGATATTCAGCTGATAAGCAGGATCCGCGCAAGCGAATACATCGCGTACAAAAATCTCGTTTTGCTGATCGAGGTGCGCGATTACTTTAGCCTGTAATTTATCGAACGCTTCCGGTGAAAAAGGCTGGTTGATATTGTTCCAGTCTACCGAATTTTCGGTCAGTGCGTCTTTAACGGTAAATTTGTCTTTAGGAGAACGGCCGGTGAATTCGCCGGTGTTGATACAAAGTGCGCCTGTATCATTCAGGACACCTAATTTTAAATCCAATGTGCTTTGTACGAGTTCGTCGCGAGTTAAGTTCCAGTTGGCTGTTGTTTGCCGGAAACCGAGTTTTGTCAAATCCGCAGAAGGGTTCTTGACACCTTTTTCGTTCATTTTTTTGTGTTTTGAGTAACCAAATGTAGAATCCTAACAAAAATACGGTTTTTTGTATTCAAAGAAAGTGCTTAAAGTTTTGGTAATACGTAAAATAATGCACACTGCGTGCCAAACAATTAACAATCCGTCACGCGGTGCAGTGCAATGCCGGTATTTCAGACAGCATAGCGGTCGTGTCGTCTGTTTTATTGCGCCATCCACATAAAAAAAGCCCGTTCATTGCTGAACGGGCCTGTTATCAGAAAGGGTGGGAATTACTCGCCTTTGCCTTCCATTTTTGCTTTCAGATCAGACAATACGTCTAAGTCGCCCAGCGTAGATTTCTCTACTTTGCTGTTAGCGTCTTTCACCGCATCTTTTGTCTTCTTAGCTTCTTTTTTCTTGTCGCCATCTGCCTGACGTTTGTCATCCGTTTTCTTGTCTTCGTTCACACGGGTATGAGAAACGATGATACGTTTGTCATCACGGTCGAACTCGAGAACTTTGAACGGCAACACTTCGTCAACATCGGCTAATTTTCCGTCTTCTTTTTTGATGTGACGGGTTGGCGCGAATGCTTCGATACCGTAAGGCAACTGAACAACCGCTCCTTTGTCTTCGCGTTTCAGCACGGTAGCCTCATGCGTAGAGCCGATCGGGAACAGGTTCTCGAAAGTATCCCAAGGATCTTCTTCGAGTTGCTTGTGGCCTAATACGATTTTTCTGTTGTCTGTATCGATTTCCAATACCACTACATCCAGTTCCGCACCGATTTTGGTGAATTCAGAAGGGTGGTTGTAGCGTTTTGTCCAGGATAAGTCGGAGATGTGGATCATACCGCCTACTACATCATCCAGTTCAACGAATACACCGTAAGGCGTGATGTTTTTCACCAGTCCTTTGTGTCTGCTGCCTACAGGATATTTTTCAGAGATTTGTTTCCAAGGATCTTCGCCCATTTGTTTCAGACTCAGCGACATTTTGCGCTCGTCTTTATCCAATGTAACGACTACTGCTTCGTACTCATCACCCAGTTTGAAGTAATCGCGTGAGTTGATAGGCTGGTTGCTCCAGGTCACTTCTGACACGTGGATCAGACCTTCTACGCCCGGTACGATTTCGAGGAAAGCACCGTAATCTTCGATGTTTACGATTTTACCTTTCACTTTTGCACCTACCTGGATGTCAGCCGGCAAGCTGTCCCAAGGATGTGGCTGCAATTGTTTCAAGCCTAAAGAGATACGTTTTTTGTTGTCATCGTAGTCGATTACTACCACTTGCAGTTTCTGATCCATTTTCAGCACCTCATTCGGGTGGTTGATACGACCCCAAGAGATATCTGTGATGTACAATAAACCGTCTACGCCACCTAAGTCGATGAATGCACCGAAGTCTGTGATGTTTTTGATAGTACCTTCGAGCACCTGGCCTTTCTCCAGTTTGCCGATGATTTCCTGACGCTGAGACTCGAGGTCGCTTTCGATGAGCGCTTTGTGGGAAACTACCGCGTTTTTGATCGCTTCGTTTACTTTCACCACTTTGAACTCCATCGTTTTACCTACGAACTGATCGTAGTCAGTGATAGGTTTCACGTCAATCTGAGAACCCGGCAAGAATGTTTCCATTCCATAGAGGTCAACGATCAAGCCGCCTTTGGTTTTGCTGATAACACGACCTTTCACGATAGTATCGTTCTGGTGTGCTTCGCAGATATAATCCCAAGCTTTGGTTAATTTCGCTTTTTTGCGGGACAGGATCAGCTGGCCTTTTTTGTTTTCTTTGTTTTCTACGTACACGTCCACTACGTCGCCAACTTTCAGTTCCGGTGTGTCTTTGAATTCCGATTTAGGAATCATACCGTCTGATTTGAAGCCGATATTCAGGATGACGTCTGCATCGGTAATAGCGGTTACCGTTGCTTTTACGATTTCGTTGTCTTCTACTTGTCTGAACGTTTGGTCATACAAGGTTTCCAACTCAGCAATTTTCTCTTTGGTGTATTTGTTGGCACCGCGTTTGCTCACGTTCCAATCAAATTCATCCGCCGCTTTCACAGGAATCTTGATATCCACGATTTCCTGTTCAATTACTTCTTTTTCTTTGTGTACCGGTACGATGTCGTCTGCTGCATCTAATGCCGGATTTTCTGGTTTTTCTGTCAAAACTGACTCATTTTAAAGGTTAAACAATAAATATTCTCTCCAGAAAGGAAGCACGGGGCTTCAAATTCGGACTGCAAAGATAGCCATTTATACGGAAAATACCAATCTGCGGGCGGGATATTGGCTGATTTTGAGCAAATTAATGGGATTTTAACAGGAGAAAAGCCGGGCTGAAGGCGGTTTTTAACGTTTGGAGGTGGAAACTATGGCAACCTGAGTGGGCTACCGGAGCATGCATCCGCGTGCGGGATTCATTTTTTCATCCGGAATTTATGGAATCCGGTCCTAAAATGTCTCTATATTGTAAATGGTAGAATTATAGAATTGTAGAATAATAGCATTATGCAATGGAGCGCCAGATTAGTGAAATATCGGGAAGAAAGCCGGATTGCGGTATATTTTGACAAGAAAAAGGAATATATCGCGCGCATCAAACAGCTGCCCGACGCGCGGTGGAGCTATCGGCTGATGGCCTGGCATGTGCCGGACAATGCGGACAACCGACAGCGGTTTAATATTTTCATTCCCGAACTGGATGCGGAAAAAATCCGGAAAATCGAACAATTCAGCCGGTGGCTGCAATCCAGGCGCTACAGCGACAACACCGTAAAGTCGTATACGGACGCGCTGAAGTCGTTTTTGTTGTTTCACCACGAAAAGCGGGTGGATGACCTTACGAACGATGACCTGATAGCCTATAACAATGACTATATCCTGAAAAATGAGTTTTCGACTTCTTACCAGAATCAGGTGGTGAACGCGGTGAAACTATTTTTTCGCACGGTAGAAAACAAACGCATGGACGAGGCGCTGATACACCGCCCGAAACGGGAAAAGAAACTGCCGAATGTATTGAGTAAGGAAGAGGTGAAGCTCATTTTAAATGCACACAGCAACATCAAACATAAGGCAATGCTATCGCTCATTTACAGTTGTGGGCTGAGGTGCAGTGAGCTTTTAGCCCTAAAACCGATGCATATTGACAGCAAAAGGAATATTTTAATTATAAAACAAGCAAAAGGAAAAAAGGACAGAATTGTTCCGCTAAGCGATAAAATATTAGCGCTTTTAAGAGAATATTACAAAGCTTACAAGCCTAAAGCTTATTTATTTGAAGGG
>JADLAH010000158.1 GCA_020848315.1 Chitinophagales bacterium
AACAGGAGTTTGTCACCGTAATATTTTTGCAATTGCTGTACAGAAAGATAGTTCATGGCGCAAAAATACGCTTAGTTCGCAAAATAATTTTAAATTTATCTATGCGCAGCATCTTTGCCCTTCTTTTATTGTATCTGCTTACCTGCAACTGTCAGGTTTCGGCATCCAATATCAAATCCTACAGCATCTCCGGCAAAGACGGAAAAACCACCTTTCCTTTCCGCTTATTCAACAATATCCTCGTGGTAGACGTGGCCATAGACGGAAAAGACTCCATGAAATTCATCTTCGATTCCGGCTGCAAGAGCACCATCATCATACATCCGAAATGGCTGGATAGCTTTAATGTCAATTACAACAAAAAAATCTTCTTTGCCGGCCTCGGATACAAGGATTCCATAGAAACTTACCGAATTGATGGCGCAAGTTTATCATTGGGCAACATGAAAGGCGAACATGTTCCCGTGTATATCCTGAGCCGCGATTCCATGAACATTGACACCTATCTCGGTATTGACATTGACGGCATCTTTGGTGCGGAGATTTTTGAGAAATTCTATGTACATATCAATTACAAAACTCATCAGATAGAGTTGTACAACAAAAAACCTGAGAAAAAAATCAACCGGCATTACACGCGCCTTCCCGTCAGCATTTACAAAAGCAAGGGCTACCTGAACAGCATGATTCTTAATAAATCCACGCAATTATTCAGTGCGGAACTACTGCTGGATACCGGCGCAAACGTCGCGGTCATCATTAAGAACAAGGAACCCGAAGATCTGAAAGTACAACCCTATATCGAAGCGGAACTGGGAGAAGGATTATCGGGTACCATGTACTCCAAAATCGGTCGTTTATCCAATCTCTTCATCGATACCTTTCATATCAAAAACACCATTGTATCATTTCAGGAAACTCCGATTACCATTAAGGAATCTAATGAAGATGCGCTGAATGGCAATATCGGTAATGAAATCCTGTACCGCTTTGATATTTTCTACGCCTATCCGGAAAAAGCTATTTACTTAAAGCCGGGTAAACATTACCACGATCCCTACTATTTTAATGTTTCCAATATTATCCTGTTGGAAAACCGAACCCACAATGGCGGATATCTTGTCAAAAGCATTGCAAGTCAGTCGCCGCCACTGATAGCCGGCCTGCAGAAAGGTGATGAAATCATCCGTATAGACGGCTACGACTGTCACAGAATACCACTGGAAGACGCGTTGCTGCTGTTGAATAAAAGGATGGGCAAAAAAATCAGCGTAACGTTTATTCGCAACCATGTAAAACAGAAAATAACTTACAAACTGGAAAGTATTATTTAAGCATATCAACATTTAAAACAAACACTATGAAAGCCATTTATTTAGTAAAAAACGGGAAACCCAAAGACGCTTTTGAATTCAGAGACATCGAAATCACGGGGCCGGCAGCGGATGAGGTGGGTGTTATTGTCGAAGCCTCCGGAATAAACTTCGCGGATGTGGTGGCACGCCTCGGCGACTATCGGGACTGCCCGCCCCTGCCCACTGTAGTGGGCTATGAAGCAGTAGGACGAGTGGAAAAAGTAGGCAAAGACATCACCTCCGTACAAAAAGGCGATCGTGTACTTGTATTTACGCGCTTTGGCGGCTACAGTCAATATGTTATTCAGAAAGAAAATGCGATTGCCAAAATCGGAGAAGAAATGGATGCGGGCAAAGCGTTGGCGCTGGCAACACAATACAGTACCGCTTATTATTCCTGTGCTGTGGCCACGAATATTATGCCCAATGACAATGTGCTGATTCATGCCGGCGCAGGCGGCGTGGGTACCGCGCTGATACAGCTTTGCAAATTGAAAAAAGCCAAAGTATATGCTACTGCGGGCAGCGATGCCAAACTCGAATACTGCCGTCGTCAGGGTGCAGATGTTGTTATCAATTACGTCAAGGAAGACTTTTCAAAAGTCATCAAAGAGCCCATCGATGTTGCCTTCGACAGTCTGGGGGCAGATACTTTCCGCAAAACGTATAAAATGCTTAATAAAGGCGGCAGAATCGTGGGATATGGCGCGTCTTCCATGACCGATGCCAAAAACATTTTCATGAAAGCCAAGATGGGAGCCGCATTCGGGATATACCATCCTGCTCAATTGCTGATGGAATGCCGCAGTATCATTGGCATCAATATGCTGCGCGTGGCCGACTACAGACCGGATATACTTAAATACTGCATGGAACAGGTCATTCAACTGCTGCATGAAGGAAAAATCAATCCGCATGTTGGAAAGATGTACAAAGCCGAGGAAATCTATCAGGCGCATGAAGATTTAGAAAACAGAAAAACAATCGGGAAAATCGGAATTATCTGGTAATATCTGATATTTGCAGTACAAACAAAACATTGTCTACAACGCTGACATATCGCTCTCAGGTGGTGAAATCCATCGCAAGAGAACTAGGATTTTCGCATTGCGGAATCGCAGAAGCCGGCTTTTTGGAAGAAGAAGCGCCGCGACTCGAGAACTGGCTGAAGCAAGGATTTCAGGGTGAGATGCATTACATGGAAAACCATTTTGACAAGCGTCTGGATCCGCGACTGCTGGTGGATGGTGCCAGGACTGTCATCTCGCTAACTTACAACTATTACACCACGGAGCAACAAAACACAGACGCTCCCCGTATCTCCAAATATGCCTACGGAGAAGATTATCATCAGGTGGTAAAGGAAAAGCTGGCCGAAATGATGCATCGTTTATCGGAAACGTTGGGTGAAATACACGGACGCGTATTTGTGGATTCCGCACCGGTGATGGAACGTGCATGGGCAGCAAAGAGCGGCATCGGCTGGATTGGCAAGCATTCTCTGCTCATCAACAAACAGCAGGGTTCGTTTTTCTTTCTGGCGGAGATGATTATTGATATGGAAATGGCATACGACGCGCCGTTTAACAGCCATCACTGTGGCACCTGCACGGCCTGCATAGATGCCTGCCCAACACAGGCCATCGTGGCAGACAAGGTGGTGGATGGCAGCAAATGCATTTCTTATTTCACCATTGAGCTCAAAGACCAGTTGCCGGATGCCTTCCGCGACCAGTTTGACGACTGGATGTTCGGCTGCGATGTTTGTCAGGACGTCTGTCCGTGGAACAGGTTTTCCATACAACACCGGGAACCGCGATTTCAACCTGACAGCAGACTGCTTTCCATGAACAGAAAAGAGTGGATGGAAATAACGGAGGAATTATTCAGGGAATTATTTCGGAAATCGGCCGTAAAACGCACAAAATATTCCGGATTAACCAGAAATATCCGATTTTTGACAACAAAAGCAGATACTAAAGACTGACGATATGAAAACATCCATCAATATTCTCATCATAGCCGCCCTCTTTTCCGGCTGCCAACCTAAAGGAACATCTAATACGGAGCAGACGGCGGAAATCAGCGATACTACCTACCGGCACATCGGTGATTCCATTACGCTCAGGGCGCAGCAGACTTTAGTGAATCAGGTGCTCGCCGCCATTGGAGAAGGCGGTGCCACACATGCTGTTACCTTTTGTTCGCTGAATGCCGGACCGATTACGGATTCCCTTTCTGACTACTATGCTACTAAAATACAGCGCATTTCGTCTCTCAACAGAAACTCCGGGAATACGCCTGCAACGGAGACGGACAGTCAGATGTTGGCATATTTCAGCACCGCAGCTTTACAGCAAAAAGACACCGTCGTACATGTCGGCAAAAGCGTGTTGTACTACAAGCCCATCAGAATCGGAATGACGGCATGTCTGCAATGCCATGGAGACACAAAAAAAGATATTGCACCGGAAACGTTGGCATTGCTGCAGGAAAAATATCCGCAGGACAAAGCGATCGGTTATAAACTGGGTGATTTCCGCGGCTTGTGGAAGCTAACGCTGAAGGAATAATCAATGCTTTTTGTGGCAACAACTTTCTGTGCCGCTTTCCGTCTTTTTCATTTCCGGACTAAGATACGGAATGCCCAGGTTGAGGCCGCGAAGGATGAGCAGTACAGCCATCAGCACAATAAAAACGGGCACCATACGGCGCATGGTGTTACGCCATTGCACGGAGATGTATTTCCCCAGCACTGTCACCATAAACATAATGGGAAAAGTCCCCATTCCGAAGCCCGCCATAAACAGGGCGCTCTTCCATATTGCACCGGTAGCCACCGCACCGGCCACAGCTACATAGACCAGTCCGCACGGCAGAAAGCCGTTCAGAAATCCGAT
Organism: Chitinophagales bacterium; assembly: GCA_020848315.1. Lineage (GTDB taxonomy): Bacteria > Bacteroidota > Bacteroidia > Chitinophagales > JADIYW01 > JADJSS01. The sequence goes on from JADLAH010000158.1 coordinate 4,256, forward strand.
TAAAAGAAAAGTGTAACTTTTTTTCTCCCCGGTCATCAGTTGACCGAGACGCTGCTTGAGCCACGTCGTGAATCTTTCAAAAAGACGGATACGGATAAATGTAGCGGAAGAAAAGAAAAAGAATAGCAGCAATAAAACACCCAATGCAATCGACAGGGACTGCTGATAGCCACCGATAAAAAACTGCTTCCCTACTACACCGAAGATAGCACCAATAACGGCATATGCCAGTACTCGCCCCAGGTTGTACAATGAGATGACGCCGAGTCTTTTCAGGGGCGATGCATCCTGCACAGGCAATGTAAGTGCGATGGGACCGCACATACCGACACAATGGAAACTCCCCAGTATGCCGATGGTAAAACCTGCTATCAGAATCTGAAACAACATTATTGCACGGTAAAAAACTGCTCGGAATAGTAGGATGTTGTATCATTCAGCCAGCTGATACGAACATTATAATAGCCGGGCTTTACTGATTTACCTGAGATCTGCTGCACTCCGGAATCGTCCGCCTGCATCGGCACTGTCAGGTCTTTGGATTGATCAGAAGGACATAAGAACTCTATGGAGCCTTCTTCTACTGCAGTGACAGCAACTTGCGGGAAGCGTATCACCACATTGCCGCCTTCATTGCTGATGCGTACATCTTCCTTCAAAGCCTGCAGGTTTTCTTTCCCATCTATCACTGACTGATATTTCAGTTCCTGTGCATAATAATTAGAGTCCTGCATTTCGTTGGTCTGCTGCATCGCTACGTATACCATTCCCAATATAAAAACGATGAATACCACATAGGTTAATAATATCTTATATCCCCAACTCATACTGTATAATTTAATTTAGATGAACGGCCCCAGGAAAGTGGTTTTAACCGTTTGAATTTTTTCTCCGTTCTGATAAACACCTACTTTTAATTCACTCTTCCGCTCTTTAATTTCTTTCTGGTCTACAATGATAAAGAAAGTAGCCACATTAACGGATTCTTTTTTCAATTCCAGAGAATGGGTTCCGATCAGCTTCACCTCACCTTCCATCCCTTCGAGTTTCAATTCAAGAGGAATATTCCGGTTGGTTTTATTGATAATTTTGGCATTGTAGAGATTGCTCAGTTTGTTATCCGGCAATTCCTGATACAATTGTCCGCCTGCGCGGGTAATATGTGTATCCACGGATTTTCGGGTAGCAATCAATGCTGTCAATACCAGCAGCAATATGACTAACAATGCAGTGTATGCTTTAATTCTCGGTGTAAACGATAGTTTTTTACCTTCTGCAATGCCATTTTCTGATGCATAACGTATCAGTCCTTTTTCCAGACCGACCTTCTCCATCATGTAATCGCACGCATCCATACAAGCCGTACAGTTAACGCAATCCAACTGCGTTCCGTTTCTGATATCAATACCGGTCGGGCAGACATTCACACACTGATGACAATCAATGCAATCACCGATGGTGCGTTCCTGTTTTTTATTGAATTTCCCACGTGGTTCACCACGTTTATAATCATAGGCCACCAGCATGGTGTCTTTATCAAACATCACACCTTGCAGACGACCATACGGGCAAATGGTAGTACATACAATTTCTCTTACAAATGCAAACACACCATAAAACATAAATGTGAAAGCGATTAAACCGAGGAATAACGCCAGGTGTTCAGAGATAGGCTCACGGATGATTTGTATAAGTCTGTCCACGCCAAAAATATAAGACAGGAATGTATTGGCTATCAGGAAAGAAATGAAGAAGAACACGGCGTGTTTTAATCCTTTCTTCGCCACTTTTTTACCATTCCAAGGTCCATTATTCAGCAATTTCTGTTCTGCAGGATTACCTTCAATCCACCACTCTATCTTTCTGAATATCATCTCCATAAAAATAGTTTGCGGACAAACCCAACCGCAGAACAAACGACCGTACACGACGGTAAATAGCGTTACAAACACAATGGAAGCAATCATCGCGATGGCGAATATGTAGAAATCCTGCGGCCAGAAAATCTTACTGAAGAGGATAAACTTACCTTCCAATACATTTAGTAACATAAATGGCATGCCATTCACTTTAATGAACGGCATGCCAAAAAATACAATCAGATAGAATACGGTAAGAATGTTGCGATAGTTGTAATAGCGGCCATGCGGCTTTAATACATACAACCAGTTTCTCGCTCCTTTTTCCGTCACAGTACTAACCCTGTCTCTGTAGGTCGAACCGTGTTCCAATTCATCTAAATCCATGTTTTCTTCTTATTTTGTCTGAGTGCTGTCTGTTGTAGCCGCGTCAGCGTCGGCTGCAGATGCATCTGCACTTTCATCATACAACACTCCTTGTTTTTCTTTCGCACCAGGAGGATTAGTACCTTTCAATGTTTTGATGTAACTGGCTAATTGAGCAATCTGATTCGGAGAGAAATCATCTTTCCAAGACTTCATCCCTTTCTCCACAATACCATATTTGATGGATTTGAAGACATCGTTGATTTTACCGCCATGCAGCCAATAATCGTCTGTCAGGTTTGGACCTACGCCACCTTGTCCTTTGTCGCCGTGACAAGCGGAACAGTTGGACATATAGATTTTCTGACCTGATGCAATTTCCGCCTCGCCCAGCATTTTCACGTTAGACTCATCGATATTATTACCTTGCAGTTTGAGCAAGGAATCCTGTAATGCTTTCGCCTGACGCATTTCCACTTCAAACTCTTCTTCCTGTGTTGGCATGGAATGAGAGATATGATTCTGATACAAGTATACAATAGCAAAGAGGATAGTACCTAAAAATGCGGCCGTAAACCAAGGTGGGGTGATATTATCCAACTCGCGGATACCATCGTAAGAGTGGCCTGTATCCAGACTTGCCTCCTCTTCGATAGGTTTCATTTTGTTCATTTTTTCCCAGAGCGAACTTTCCTGGCCTGCAGCAATTCTTTGCGCTTTCAGTTGTTCGATACCGGTGAGGAAACGCAATGTTTTCAGGAGGAAAAGAATGGCGAATATTTCAACGACAATAAGGATAATGAACGAATAGAAATAGATTTTAGCTACATGTGCAGATGAATTATCCGCCGCAGGTGCTGCCGCTGCTGCGTCCTGTGCAAATGTCATAGATGACAGCAACAGAAAGCCAATCAGCAGCGATACATTTTTTGCTATGGAAGACGCTTCTGCTTTTCTTTTTTTGTATAAATCAACTGCACTGTTTACCGTCATGGCTAAGACAACAATAATTAACAGCAACACGACTGCTATCGTACACAATACGGTATTAATAGGTACAGACATGGAAGACGCAGCAGGTGCTGCCGGAGCTGTTGTCTGTGCTGCCGCGAAAGAAACGGACAAAATACTGGTTAGCACGAACATCAACCATTTTATTTTCATAACTTTTTTCATTGGTGTGATTTTAATCGTTAGTATCTTTTTCTAAAGGGATATTTTTCATGTGGTCAATAAATCCTGCATCCGTACGCCACACCCATAATGCTACTAACATAAAGAAGGCTACGAACAGAATGAGGGAAGTAAGCGGGAAAACACTAACTCCTGTTATGGTTTCCAGATAATTGATAAACTTCATTGTTTAGAATTTTAGTTGTCCTGTTGCAGCAGACCAGAGTCTGGTGCAACAGGATGATATTGTTATTTATTTTCCACTTTAATATCCTTACCCAATCTTTGCAGGTAGGCAATCAGCGCGATAATTTCTTTTTTATGGCTGATGGTGATCTTATCTGCTTTCAGGCCTTGCGCAATTTTTTCTGCCTGTGCTGTAAGGTCGTCATTCGCTTTCGCTTCATAACCCTCAGCATAAGGCACACCCAGTTTGCGCATCGCATGTATTTTTGATTTTGTAGTACCCAGATCCAATTCTCTTTCAAACAACCAAGGATATCTTGGCATCACAGAGCCCGGTGCCATGGAAGTCGGATCCAGCATGTGATTAAAATGCCAGCTATCCGGATATTTACCACCGATTCTAGCCAAATCCGGACCGGTGCGTTTACTTCCCCACTGATGCGGGTGATCGTATACAGATTCACCGGCTTTGGAATACTCGCCATAGCGCATTACTTCGTAACGGAATGGACGAATCATTTGTGAGTGACAGGTATAGCAACCTTCACGTACATAAATATCTCTTCCCTGCAATTCCAGCGGCGTGTAAGGTTTTACACTGCTGATAGTCGGAATATTAGATTTCACGAGGAAAGTCGGGATTAATTCGAAGATACCACCCAATGCAACCACAAATAAACTGGCTACCAACAACATCATCGGTTTGCGTTCAATCACACTATGCCAGAATCTTTTGCCGGTTGGCGTATATTGCTTAGGCAATGCCGCTGCTTCGGCTTCTTCGCTTTCTATGAATTTGCCCTGTTTAGCTGTTTTAATCAGATTGTATACCATCAGTCATACACCCACCAGGTAGATAGTACCACCTACCGCACGCATGATATAGAACGGCACTGTTGTCTGCACTATATCAATGAACTGATATTGAAGCTGACCTTCCGGTGTGAATGATTTCAACATGAAATAAGCACGGAATGCTGCCCAATACATTGGAATAGCATACAGGATGATACCTAATGTGCCGATCCAGAAGTGAGCACCCGCCATTTTCTTAGAATAGAGTTGCGTACCAAATAATCTTGGCATCAGCCAGTACAACATACCAAAGGTGAGGAAGCCATTCCAGCCCAATGCACCAATGTGTACGTGTGCAACTGTCCAGTCGCTATAGTGAGAAATGGCGTTTACATTTTTCAGGGATAACATTGGTCCTTCAAACGTAGACATACCATAGCAGGTAACGCCCACCACAAAGAATTTCAGAATAGGGTCTTCTCTCACTTTATCCCATGCACCTCTCAGCGTGAACAAACCATTCAACATACCACCCCAGCTTGGCAGGATAAGCATGATAGAGAAAGCTGTACCCAAAGATTGCGCCCACTGTGGCAAGGCTGTATACAACAAGTGGTGCGGTCCTGCCCAGATATACAGGAATATGATAGACCAGAAGTGTACAATACTTAAACGGTAAGAATATACAGGGCGATTCGCTGCCTTAGGAACGAAATAGTACATCAACCCCAAATAAGGTGTAGTCAGGAAGAATGCTACCGCATTGTGCCCGTACCACCATTGTACCAACGCATCCTGCACACCGGCATACCAGGAATAACTTTTCATAAATGACACCGGCAATTCGAATGAGTTAACGATGTGCAACATGGCTACCGTCACCCACGACGCGATAAAGAACCAGATGGCCACATATAAGTGTCGTTCGCGTCGGGTGAGCAAAGTCCCCATCATATTGATACCGAATACTACCCAAACTAATGTAATAGCAATGTCTATCGGCCATTCCAACTCTGCATATTCCTTACCTGTGGTATAACCTGCAAGCAAGGTTACAGCAGCTGCAACGATAATTAACTGCCATCCCCAAAAGTGGATTTTACCCAGCACATCACTGTACATTTTTGTCTTCACCAGACGCGGCAATGCATAGTAAATCGCCGTAAAAATACCATTGCCCACGAAGGCAAAGATAACGGCATTGGTA
>JADLAH010000159.1 GCA_020848315.1 Chitinophagales bacterium
CGCCACCAGCGCCTCCGGAATGGCGGCGACTGCCACAGAAATAGCGAGCAGCAACATATCTACCGGGTGCTCACCGCGTAGGATACCTACCACAAACAGCAATGCACAAATCAGCAATACGATGAAAGCGAGTCGTTTTCCGAAGCTCGCGCGCCGTGCCTGCAAGGGCGTTTGTCCGCGGGCGCCTTCCAGCAATTGCGCGATGCGGCCGATTTCTGTCTGATTGCCTGTTGCCACGACAATACCTTCTCCGCGGCCATTGGTGACAATCGTTGTTTTATAGGCCATATTGGCGCGGCTGCCGATGGCGCATTTTCCCGCACACACCAGCAGGTGATTCTTTTCTATGTCGTGCGATTCGCCGGTCAGCGACGCTTCTTCCACTTTCAGGGTATGGGTATCAAACAAGCGCAAATCGGCGGGCACGATATCTCCGGCTTCCAGTAACACGATATCGCCCGGCACGAGTGCGGCAGCCGGAATCTTTTGTTCATGGCCGTCTCTGCGCACCTGTGCGGCCGGTGCGGATAATTGTTTCAGCAGCAACATCGCTTTTTCCGCGCGGTACTCCTGAATGAAACCAATGAGTGCATTGAGGAATACAATAATCAGGATAACGGCAGCGTCCTTGATATCGCCAATGATGAAAGAAATAAGCGCTGCAGCCAGCAGTATGATGATCATTACATCTTTAAACTGATGCACCAACAACCAGAAAGTCGCCCGTTTTTTCTTTTCCTGAATTTCGTTGGGCCCGTATTGTTGTTGCCTGTTATGCACTTCCTCCGTTGTCAATCCTTCTTTGCGGGTGCTGAGCACACGAAATACGGCTTCTGTGGAGGTGTGGTGGAAACTCATTGGTTACCGGCAGCATTTTTAATCATTACAAATTCCGCTACATTATCAAAATCCAGCACACCGATAAATACACCGTTGTCGTATACCAGATGCAGTTCGTCTTTTCTTTGTAGCAGCGAAAGGTATATTTTCTCGAGTGGTGTGCCCGCATCCAGCACCGGCATATTGCGTTGGACGATGTTGCCTATCGGTGTTTCTTTGCCCGACTGACTCAATGCCTGAATGATGCCGTCGCGGTTGATGGTGCCTACCGGAGTGTCTTTGTCCAGGACCAAAAATTGCCTGGACGTTCCGTTGAGCAGCAGCGCCACCGCCTCCGCGATAGTCTGTGTTTCCTGCAGTGTTTCGTAGTGATGCATCACGACATCTCTGACGAGATGTCCTTTGGTGAAATACGACATTTTTGTCATTTCCGCTTCGCTCTGCGCGCCGAGGATGATGAATAATCCGATGAATATCAGAAACGGATTGGAATAAAATCCGGCGAAAACAAACAGGATGGCGAGGAATTGTCCGATTCTTGCCGCGACCAGCGTGGCTTTGTGCCGGGGCATCCGGAAAGCCAGCAGTGCCCGCAGCACCCGGCCGCCATCCATCGGGAAAGCGGGTATCAGATTGAAAACCGCCAGCCAGATATTGATAATCAGAAACTGGATGAAAAAAGTTTGGGCATTCAGTCCCTGTTCGAGCAGTGATACCAGTTGCTGAGAGGTGTCAGGAAAGGTGATGAAGAGACCGGTAATGGCTGCAATCACAATATTGACGGCCGGTCCGGCGAATGCGACGACGAGTTCCTCTTTCGGATTTTCCGGAATGGATTCCAGATTGGCCACGCCGCCGATGGGCAACAGGGTGATGGAGGTCGTATTGATATGATAGTGTTTGGCCGCGAGCGCATGTCCGAGTTCATGCAGGAACACGACAAAGAAAACACTGCCCACAAGCAATAAAGTCCAGCCGGTCTGCGTCAGGTTTTCTCCGTTCCGGTAGTTGCTGAACGCGATATAGGCAATCAGCAGGAGGAAGGTCCAGTGGATGGACACGCGAATGCCGGCAATTTTTCCGAGTTGCAAAGAGCCTTTCATAGTAGGTTTGGTTTAATCGTTTTCCGGAATGGACAATAATGGAATATGAACGTGGTGGGCGGTTCCTTCCGTAATGCTTTTCTGAAAGAGTTTATTCCACCAACCTTCGCGCTTCTCCGGTTTTACCACGAGTATGTCTGTTTTATCATTGAGTGTGATTTGAAGCAAAGCCTGCGTGATATGGTCGCCCGGTTCGTGGCGGAAAGTGATGTTGCCAGATGCACCGAGGTGATGCGTTACTTTCTCCCGGAATTGCTGCAGCGCCTTTTCCTGTGCGTCTTTGTCTTTCTCATATTTGTCGATGTGCAGCAATTGTATAGTCGCGCCGAAATAAGCGTTATTCCAGCTGTTCAGGTAAGTCAGTGCTTGCAGGTCTTTGCTGTTGTAATCGGTGGCAAAGGTAATCTTTGCGGGCATGGAAAAAGTGTAATTGTCCGGCACTGCCAGCACAGGCACATCGGCATTGCGCATCATGTGTGCGGTAAAGCTGCCGACGGCCACTTCCTTGATACCACTGGCACCTGTTGTTCCCATCACCATCCAGTCGATATGGTGTTGGCGGCAATATTGCAGCAGACTGCTTTCTTCAGCACCTTTATCAATATGAAGAGAGATATGTTCCGCATTTTTTCCGAACGTCTCTTTCATTTCCTGCAAGGCCTGCAGCATTTCAGTAGTATGTTGTTGGTTGTCCGCATCTGCCTGTGACTGCGTCGTAAAGGCACTTTCAAAAGGCTTGAACACATGGTATAATACAATGCTGGCTTTTGTCACCTTTGCCAGTTCTATCGCGTAGCAAAAGGCATTCTCGGCGGATTCGGAGAAGTCGGTGGGAACGAGGATTTTTTCTATTTTTTTCATGTCGTTTATTTTGGGAATATAATTAATGGCAACATACATTCTGCCGCGAGATCGCGGGTGATATCACCGGAAATAAATTGTTTCCATCTCGATTTTTTGGGAACATACAGTGCCACCATATCGGCTTTGATGTTGGCCGCATAAGTGACAATTCCGTGTGCAATAGCATCGCTTTCCAGGATATGTACGTCGATATTTTTATAGCCCGATTGTGCGATAATTTCATCCACCACATGGTCTGCCGCTGCCTGCGTGCTGCCCTTGTAGGTGCTGTTGTCCGGAATGACATGCAGCACTTTAATCTCCGCATTCCAGTATTGCGCGAAGGGCAGGAGACCGCTCAGTTCGCTGTGCAGATTGGTGATATCGGAGGCATACACCAGTTTTTCCAATCCCTGAAAGCGTGCATATTCCGGGATGATGCAGACCGGCAGGCTACAGTTTCTCAGTACGGCAATCGCGTTGCTGCCGAGGATGATTTTTTTGAGCCCCGTGCTGCCTTTGCTGCCCATCATAATCAGGTCGTACGGCTGCTGTCGCGTTTCCTCTTCAATGCCTTCTTCCACAGGATAGCTGCTGATGATTTTATAATTCACGGAAGTGGTGTTGTCCGGATATTTTTGCTGGATATCTTCGAGGATATGCACCATTTCCCGTTTGGCGTGTTCCTGTAATTCCGCTTCCAGTTCCTGCGCATTTCCTGTGGCCGGCGGCGGCCCGTCGAAATACAACACATGCAGCAGCGTGATATCGCAGGGAATATGCTGCGCAAAATCGGCCGCGTAGAAGATGGCATTCAGGGAAACCGCGGAAAAATCAGTGGGAAGTAATACTTGTAGTTTCATCTTGTTAGTTTTTAAACGGATAATTCCGGATGAAAGAATAGAAATATCATCAGTAGTATATAGATAATCAAAATCAGGAAAGTATCAAAGCTGAGCAGCCAGTTTTTCTTTTGCCTTTTTATGCTGAGCCCGATACCGGTAATGACTGTCATGATAATAATGGCGATGATGGAAATCAGGTGACTGTTGTTGATATGCGCATACAGATTGCCTGTTGTATAAAAGATATCGTCGATGGCGAGTATCAGGATGTTGAAGATATTGCTGCCCAGCAGATTGCCCACCAGCATATCAAAATTGCCGATTCTGATGGCCGCGAAGGAAACAACCAGTTCCGGCAGCGACGTGGCGATTGCGAGAAACAGCGTGCCGAAGAATGTCTGACTTACTCCGGCGGACTCCGCGATATGATTTCCGAAATAGGGCAGGAAGACGGCCGCCACAATTACGACGAGCGCGTTGAGGATATAAAAAACAACCGCATTTTTCAAGGTCAGTCCGGTGTCGGCGGTCGGGGCGGATACTTCCGGCGCTGCCTGTTTTTCATGCCTGAAAATCGCCCAGATAGCAAACATATAAACGGTGATATTGACAAAGGTGAACAGATTAATCCAGCCTATATTTGGTGTGACGGCGCTCAGCAGGATGGCCATCGCCGTTGTACACAGCAGCAGGATGCTCCACAGTCCGGCAAAGAGGTGACTGCTTTTTACGATAGACGTCAGCGGCATTTTGATGCGTGCGTCGATAAAGGATAAAATCAGCAGGTTGAACACGCAGCTGCCGAAGATATCGCCGGCGGCGAGGTCCGGTTCCTGCAGTATGCTGACGGCGCTGATGCCATTCAGCAATTCCGGCAGCGAAGTGACGGAGGCCATCAGGATAAGTCCGATCCACGCTTTACCCAAACCGGTCAGTTCCGCGATGGCATCACCATACCTGGCGAGTTTCGTGCCGCTCCATACTATCACCATCGTGCAGGCCAGAAATCCAAGTATATGTAATGTTACTGATGGCATATTATGTTCTAACGATATTTTATTTAAATGGGTTCCTGTAGGCTTATTTGTGCTGCCGCTCCTGCCAGGTATTTTTTGCACGATGTGATTTCCTTATACACATTCAGCAGGGTGGAGGCCTCGAGTTCGTTGATTAAATCACTCTTCAGCCAGTTCAGTATCTGTGTTTTTTTCTCATTTTCATATGCCAGCGAAGTGCTCAGCAATTCGGGAAGCCGTGTGTCCGCGGCATCCAGTGCTGCTTCAAATCGTATCCAGTCTTCCGAAATCTCCTGCAACTGCATATGCAGAATATCGTTGATGCTGTTGCCGAATTCCTGCAGGTTGTGTTCTATGTCGATAATTGCTTTGGCCGCGTTAATGGTCTGCCGGATGGTCGCCATATAATTCCACAATTCTTCATTATCCTGCTCCGCGGAAATTTTGCTTTGCAGTTGATTGTAATACACCAGCAGGTCGCCTTCCGTCTTTTTCAGTTTTTCGTACAACTGCTGAGGATCGTCGGCAGGCTGCGCCATCTTTCTCATATTGCTCAGGATATTCTGCTGTTTGCCGCTGTCTGATACAAGCGTGTTGCGGATAAAATGCCGCGTGCTGTCCAGTAATCGACGGGCTTCCTTTGCCAGCGCTTCCGATGCCAGTGTCCAGTATTCCGGATGTTTGGGCGTGGTAAATACAAGCGGTTCCGACGTTTCTTCGCGGATGTATTTTTCCAGCCATTCTGAAAATATGGACAAAAACGGCAGGAAGATGACGATGGAAAATAAATTGATGACCGTCTGAAAGGCCACCAGTCCTATCAGCGGATCGCTGATGTGGAGGATGTGTTCGATGAAATAAATCAGCCAGCGCAGGAACACAAACGCGAACACGCTGGTGAAGATATTGTAATAAAAATTGCCCCAGGCCACTCTCTTTTTTTCTACGGAACCCTGCACGCCCCAAAACAGGATTTTCATGGTGGTGCCGACCTCAGAGCCTATCACCAGCGCGGCGGCGGTCGGGAAACTGAGGATGCCGGAATAAATAGCGGTGAGCGCAATCGCCATGGTGGCGGAGCTCGATTGTATGATGGTGGTGAGCAGGAATCCCAATAGGACAAAAACGATGAGCGGATAGGATTTAAATTGCTCCATCGGGAAGGCATTCACGAGGACATCCGCGCTTTCCTTGATGAAGGACAGACTGAGGAACAGCATGCCCAACGCGAACAGCACGGAGAAAAACCGGAACAGCGATTTGTTTTTGCGCAGCAGAAACATGGCCAGCGTACTGATGGCGATGACGGGCAGCGAGAAAAAGAGGATATCGAACTTAAAGCCGAGGGTGGCGACAATCCAGCCGGTCATGGTGGTGCCGAGGTTGGTGCCGAGAATGACGGCAAGCGCGTTCCTGAACGTGATGATGCCGGCTTCCACAAAGGCGAGCACAATCAGCGATACGACGGAGCTGCTCTGCGCGATGGCTGTCAGCACCGTGCCGATGGCGATGGCCTTGAACAGGTGTTGCGTGTTCCTGCGGATAAACAGCTTCAGCGAGCGACCCGACACCTGCTTCAGGATGTCTTCCAGTTGCCCCATGCTGTAAATAAACAGGCCCAGACCTGCCAGGAATTTCCAGATTTCTCCGCTCATGTATGGGTTGGGTTTAGTGACCGAGCAGTACGTGAATATCGTGCAGTAATTGTGATTCCGCTTTGTTGACACCCGAGAAGGCATGAGCGATGCTGTCCACTGTGCGGATAATCAGCGCGTTCAAGGCCGGTGTGAAAAGGGCGGGATGCGCGTCGTGGTAGGCGCGGAAGTCCTGCCAGCATGCCTCGGCTTCGGTATCTTCGGCGAGCAGCCAGTCGAACACGATTTCAATCTGATAGGCGATGTCTGTGCCAAACGCATCTTTATGAGATTCCGCGGGCACCCATTCTTCCTGCACAATGCGGTTGAGTTCCGCCACTTCCTTTTCTTTCACAGAGCGGTCAATAGCCGCCACGGCATAAAATAACCGGCCCAGTTGTTCGTACATTTCCTTTGTAAGCATAATGATATTTTTTGGTGAAGTATCAGCGATACAAATAAACACAATGCCGCCGACCTGTACTATGACATATATCAGCAGACGCTGCTGCCGTAATATAATCAAATTTTATCAGATAAGGAAGAGGAGATGGGAG
>JADLAH010000160.1 GCA_020848315.1 Chitinophagales bacterium
CGGCATTGAAAAAATAAAAGCTACTGTCGGCCCGACGGTCACCTTGTACGAAATCGTTCCGGAAAAAGGCGTGCGTATTTCCAAAATCAAAAATCTGGAAGACGACATCGCGCTGAGCCTTGCCGCACTGGGTATCCGTATCATCGCACCGATTCCGGGACGCGGCACCATCGGTATTGAAGTGCCGAATATCAAGAAAAGCATTGTTTCCATGCGCTCGCTGATTGCTTCTGAAAGATTCCAGAAAGCGGATATGGAATTGCCGATTGCATTGGGCAAAACGATTTCCAACGAAGACTTTGTGGTCGATCTGGCGAAGATGCCGCACTTGCTAATGGCGGGCGCCACCGGACAAGGTAAATCTGTCGGATTGAATGCCATTCTCGTTTCACTCTTGTACAAAAAACATCCGAGTGAATTGAAGTTTGTACTCATCGACCCGAAGAAGGTGGAACTCACGCTGTACAAGCTGATTGAAAATCATTACCTCGCCAAACTGCCGGGCGAAGATGACGCGATTATCACCGACAACAAGAAAGTAATTTATACCCTGAACTCGTTGTGTATCGAAATGGATACCCGCTATGAGTTGCTGAAAACAGCACAGGTTCGACATATCAAGGAATACAACCAGAAATTCCTGAACCGACAGCTGAATCCGAACAACGGACACCGCTATCTGCCATACATTGTGCTGGTGGTGGATGAGTTTGCCGACCTGATGATGACGGCGGGCAAGGAAGTGGAAGCGCCGATAGCGCGACTGGCACAGCTGGCACGTGCGATAGGTATCCACCTGGTGATTGCAACGCAGCGACCGTCTGTGAATATCATCACCGGAACTATCAAGGCTAACTTCCCGGGCAGGATTGCCTTTAAGGTAACCGCCAAGGTGGATTCCAGAACGATTCTGGATGCCGGTGGTGCCGACCAGCTCATTGGTCGCGGGGACATGCTGTTATCTCAAAGCGGAGAAATCACGCGCTTGCAGTGTCCGTTTGTGGATACGCCGGAAGTGGAACATATTGCCAAATTTATCGGCGAGCAACGCGGCTTCCCGTCGCCCTACGAATTGCCGGAATATGTGGATCCTAAAGACAACAGCGGCGGCGAGAAATTTGCCGATTTGGGCGACCGCGACGAATTGTTTTCGGAAGCAGCGCGCGTTATCGTACGTCATCAGATTGGCTCCACCTCACTCATTCAGCGGAAGCTGGCACTGGGCTATGCCCGTTCTGGTCGTTTGATGGATCAGTTGGAAGCCGCAGGCATCGTGGGTCCCAACCTCGGCAGCAAGGCCAGAGAGGTGTATATCAAGACGGAAGAAGAATTGGAACAGATTTTGCAGGAGATAGGTGAAATTTAGTTTTACCGTTGTCATTCGTACTCAGAAACCCTATCTTTGGTTTCTTTTACGAATGCAGCGGATATTATTTTAAAGAAGCAACAATGGTCTATTTATTTTCTATTTTAACTTTTTTCTTATCACTTTTTGGCGGCCCTCCGGCGAAATCCACGGACAATGACCCGAAAGCGAAGACCATCCTCGATGCGGTGAGCAAGACCTACAAAGGATTCAGCTCCATCAAAGCGACCATTACGCTGGTAACGGAAAATAAACAGCAGAATAAAACCACCACCCAGAACGGCACCGTTTATCTCAAAGGGGAAAACTACAAGATTGTCATGGGAAAACAGGAAATCATCTGCGATAAAAAGAGCGTTTGGACTTACCTCAAGGACATCAATGAAGTACAGATAAATGACTATGAGGCAAACAAGGAAGATATTACGCCTTCCAACATGTTTACCATCTATCAGAACGATTTTAACTACATGCTGAACGGCGAAGAGTGGATAGACAAATCCAACTGCTCCATCATCGACCTGAAACCTATCGATACAGATAAACCGTTTTTCAAAGTGCGCATCTGGATTGACAAGGATGCCAAATACATCAAACGCATGAAAGTGTTTGATAAAAACGGGACGCTGTATACCTACAACGTAATTACCTTTAATCCGAAAGCCAACCTCGACGACAGTTTCTTCAAATTTGACGCGGCGAAACATCCGGGTGTGCATATTGAAGATTTAAGAATGTAGTGCTATGCTTTCCTGGCTCCAACTGATTATTGCCGGTCTTTTCGAAGTCGGTTTCGCTACCTGCCTGAGCAAAGCAAAAGATGCGCAGGGCTCCTCCTATTATTTCTGGATGGCCGGATTTGTCGTGTGCCTGACCGCGAGCATGCTGCTATTATACAAAGCCACCCAGACATTGCCTATTGGTACCGCTTATGCCGTGTGGACTGGTATAGGAGCCGCGGGAACGGTTATTGTCGGCATTCTTTTTTTTCAGGAACCCGCACATTTCCTGCGTCTTTTTTTCCTGACACTGCTAATCATATCCATCATAGGACTGAAATTCGTATCCGCGCATTAACGCAGCATCCTAATTTTTGTTAAGTAATATTTCATTTACGGGTTTGTTATTATTTATCTGAATATCTTGCAATATCTTTGCATTCGCATCAACATTCAGGCATGCATTTTGTTATTTGTTAAAAAAGCGTGTTAATTTAAATTTGATAAAAAATTACTCATGAAAAATTTCTTTCTTGCTTTCTTTTCCATCATTACCCTGCATCTTTCCTATGCTTCAGCGCAGCAGGACAACTGGAAACTGGAATTAAACAAGAACGATGTTAAAATATGGACCAGAAAGCTGGAAAATTCCAATCTGAAAGAATGCAAGATGCTGGCCACCATGAATACTTCCGTGGATAAACTCCTCGGTATATTCACCAATCACAAATTGTATGAGAAATTCATGTATAAAACCAAGCCGGGCAGTGTCAAACTGGTAAAAAAAGTATCTGACGATGATTTTTACGTCTATATGGTCGCAACGGCACCATTGGTGAAAGACCGCGATATTGTGATACATTTTACCATTGACCGCAATCAGCCTAACGGAAGTATCGTCATGAATATGGATGCCAACTCGTGGAACCTGGTGGAAAAACAGGAAAGTTGCGTGCGTATCACCAAGATGAAAGGAATGTACAAATTCACACCCACCAAAGACGGGAAAGTAGAAATCTTCCATCAATCCTACAGCTACCCGGGCGGAGGCATTCCGGAAAGTCTCGCCAATTTTGTAGTGACAGATGCGCCTTATTCTCTGGTACAGAAAATCCGTGAATTACTGAATTAAATCAGTATTTCGAACTTCACTAAATTCGTATTTACTTTTAAAATTATTGGATTATCGGATAATCCCAAATCCCAGTTTTTCCAGATCTGCCCAGAATAAAGGATAGGATTTGGTCACCACCATGGGTTCTTCCATTTTTATCTGACCACTTGTTATTGCCAGAGGCGCGATAGCCATTGCCATGCGATGATCTTCGTAAGTATGAATGGGTGTATCCGATGATTTGCCCACCACCGTTTCCGGATACTGCAAATCCCAGCGGTTGTCATTGATTTCTGTCAGCGCAGCCAAACCAAGCCGGCGCAACTCCGTATCCATCGCCGCGATGCGATCCGTTTCCTTAATGCGCAAGGTCTGCAATCCGTGGCACTGCAACTGCACTTTCAGCGCCGCGCAGAACGCCAGTACTGTCTGCGCCAGATCGGGACATTCCAGAAAATCGAAGGTAAGATGGGCAGGTATTTGTGCAACTGCCTTTTTTGAAAGCGTCACCGATTTTTCGTGGTGGGTGGTCATTACACCGAAGTGGCGCGCGATGTCCGCAATCACACTGTCGCCCTGAATCTGCTGTGCGGTCAGGCCTTCCAGCGTAAGTTCCGATTCCTTCGAAAGTATAGCGATGGAATAGAAATAAGACGCTGCGCTCCAGTCGCCTTCCACAAAAAACGGACGTGGCTGGTACTTCGCGTGCGGAATGCGGATGACATTGCCTTCAAAGGCCGTTTTCACCCCGAAATATTCCATTATTTTCAGCGTCATGCGGATATATGGCACGGACACAATTGTGCCGGTTAAATGCAGCTCCAATCCTTCAGAAAGCGTCGGAGCAATGAGCAACAACGCCGTAATATATTGCGAGGAAGTATCTGCCGGCAATTCTACCTTACCGCCTCTCAGTTTTTTCCCTTTGATGCGCAGCGGTGGAAAATGCTCCTCGTTCTCATAGCTGATATCCGCGC
>JADLAH010000161.1 GCA_020848315.1 Chitinophagales bacterium
CGGTAACGATAGTGAATTTTGGAACTGTTGAATTGGACACCGCACTCACCAGCTTCGCACCATCTTTGATGATACCACCGTGTTCGCTGCGGCTGCCAACCATGAATCCGGTAACATCCTGCAGGAAGACCAATGGTATTTTTTTCTGATTGCAAAGCATGATAAAACGAGCCGCTTTGTCTGCCGCGTCCGAGTAAATTACGCCGCCGATTTGTACTTCGCCTTTTTTGCTCTTCACTACCGAACGCTGATTCGCGACAATACCGACGCTCCAACCGTCAATGCGGGCATAGGCGCAGACGATGGTTTGTCCGTAGTCTTCTTTGTATTCGGTATATTCGGAGTTGTCGGCCAGTCGCTCAATGATTTCTCTGACATCATACGGTTTGGCAGAAGAGAAGATGCCGTAAATGTCTTTTTCGTGCTTTTTCGGTTTTTTCGGTTTCACGCGATCGAAGCCTGCATTTTCAAATCTGCCGTATTTGTCGATTAGTTTTTTGATGGTATCCAGACATTCCTTGTCGTCTTTCATTTTGTAATCACAAACACCACTGACAGCGGTTTGTGTAACGGCACCACCCAGTGTTTCTTTATCTACATTCTCGCCGATAGCGGATTTTACGAGGTAAGGACCTGCCAGAAAGATACTGCCGGTTCCTTCCACAATCAGACTTTCATCGCTCATGATAGGCAGATAGGCGCCGCCGGCTACGCAACTGCCCATAATGGCAGAGATTTGCGGAATGCCCATGGAACTCATCTTGGCGTTGTTCCGGAAAATACGGCCGAAGTTTTCCTTGTCCGGGAAAATCTCATCCTGCATAGGCAGAAAAACACCCGCACTGTCCACGAGATAGATGACAGGCAATCTGTTTTCCATCGCAATTTCCTGTGCCCGCAGATTTTTCTTACCGGTGATAGGGAACCAGGCACCCGCTTTTACGGTAGCGTCATTGGCCACAATCATACATTGTCTGCCTGATACATACCCGATAACGGTTACTACACCGCCGGAAGGACAGCCGCCTTCTGCTGCATACATCTCGTCGCCGACGAGCGCACCGATTTCTATGGTAGTGGTGTTTTTATCAATCAGATAGGCGATCCGCTCACGGGCTGTCATTTTGCCCTTTTTGTGTTCGGATTCTATTTTCTTTAATCCGCCGCCCAGATATACTTTTTGCAGTTTGGCTTTCAGTTCGTCTACTGCCAGTCGCATGGCATCTTCATTCTTGTTGAATTCGAGGTCTGTCATGTTGTAAAAGTAAGAAGTAAAAAATTAATTGCAAAAACAAGCGCGCACAAAGATGCGTCTTCGTTCTTTTTTGTGATTTAACTTTATTTTTAATTTCAGAATCGGAATAATAATGTATCTTTGCGTCGGGCAAGTCTTATACGACCAGCTCCTGGCAAATCCTCCAGGGTCGGAAGGCAGCAAAGGTAGTCGGTTGAGCGGTGCGCTGTAAGTAACTTGCCTTTTTTATATAAAAAGCAAAAGCATCATATTGTAAAACGTCTCTGCAAAGAGACGTTTTTTTATTGCCCCAAAGACATACCTACTCCTTGTTTTTAGTGATTATGAGAGGATTGTATTGATAATCATCAATAAATACTTTAGTCCTGTTGTGCATTTGAGATATTATACACATATTGTAAATGCATAAAAACCCTGCTTATGTTATTTATTTTTATCACCCTGATTGCAGTGTCAGTATTGCTGGCACTCGCTGTGTATCTCTATTTCTGCATTCGGAAACCCACGATGGGAAGTAACGAAAAGGTGCGTTTATTCAAAAATGTAAAACCCCTGCAGTTTAATTCGCAGCATTCTTCCTGAGTATTCCGGAGGATAATTTATTGGTAATTGCAAAAAAAAGAGGCTTCGATATAGGAAGCCTCTTTTTTTTATAAGTGTCAGATAGTCTGATGATTGACTATGCAATGGTAATGTCTTTATCCAGGTATACATCCTGAATAGCGTTCAGCAATTCCACACCGACTTTCATGTCTTTCTGGAATGCTTTTCTTCCTGAAATCAATCCCATGCCGCCGGCGCGTTTGTTGACGATAGCCGTTTCCACTGCTTCGGCAAGGTCTGTCTGACCTTTGCTTTCTCCGCCGGAGTTGATAAGGCCGTTTCTGCCCATGTAGCAGTTCGCTACCTGATAGCGGGTCAGGTCGATAGGGTGGTCGGTAGTCAGTTCACTGTATACTTTCGGGTGTGTTTTACCGAAATTCAATGCATTGTAACCGCCGTTGTTGGTAGGCAGTTTTTGTTTGATGATATCCGCCTGAATGGTTACGCCCAGGTGATTAGCCTGAGAGGACAGGTCGGTTGCTGTATGATAGTCGACGCCATCTTTTTTGAACGCATTGTTTCGTGTGTAGCACCACAGAATGGTAGCCATACCTAATTCGTGTGCATATTCGAATGCTCTGGATACCTCGATGATCTGACGGCGGGATTCCGGAGAACCGAAATAGATGGTCGCGCCTACGGCAACAGCACCCATGTTCCAGGCATCTTTGATGGAACCGAACATAATCTGATCAAAAGTATTCGGATAGGACAAAAATTCGTTGTGGTTGATTTTTACAATGAACGGGATTTTGTGTGCATATTTTCTGGCCACACTTCCCAACACACCATAAGTAGAAGCCACCGCATTGCAACCGCCTTCTACCGCCAGTTTTACGATGTTTTCTGAGTCAAAGTAAATAGGATTAGGTGCAAAGCTAGCACCGGCACTGTGTTCTATGCCCTGATCTACCGGCAGGATAGACAGATATCCTGTGTTAGCCAATCTGCCAGTGCCGTGCAGTTGTTGTAAACTGCGCAGTACCTGCGGATTGCGGTTGCTTTGTATCCATACATTGTCTACAAAGTCGCTGCCCGGCAGATGCAACATAGATTTATCGATGGTTTTACACTCGTGTGCCAGTAAATACTGGGCTCTTTCTTCGCCTAAAAGCTGGGTTACAGATGCTATGCTCATGGTGATTTTTTTGCGTGGGCAAATATAAGGATAGTTGTTGATTTAAGGAAGTGAAAATCAACTGTGTTTTACACGATGTTTGCGTTATGCACAAAACCGATGCAGCAGCGGCTACAATGCGCTGATGACAAGCTGTACAATACCGATTAAGAAACCGAGGATACCACCGATGATTTCAATAAAACGAAACTCTTTGGAGGTAATATCCATTAGCAGTTGCTCCAGTTTTTCATCGGAAAAATTAGCGACTTTATTCTTCACTAACTGATGGATGTCGAGTTTCTGTTCAATTTTGGTGATAGAAGAGTCAATCACCGTAGGCAGGTTTTTCTCAATTTCCACGACAATGGTTCTGTGCACGCTTTGTATCAGTTGATCTGGTACGATGGCATCGAGGAAAGGGCTTTTTTCTATCCGCTCGCGAATGGCATTGTCCACGCGCAGGGCAATTTCTTCCTTGAAATTATTCAGGGCATCCGGATCTTGCAGGCGACCTTTGATATCGCTGAAGTTGATGAGGTCACGCTGTACAACTTTCCCCAAGTTTTCAGCAATACGCAGTTTGTTTTTCGGGAAAATACCATGAAAAGTAAGAAATAAAACCTTGACGGGTTTTCTGGGATGGAACAGCATTTTGATGGCCACCCAGTTGGTGATCCATCCGATGAAGCCACCGATGATAGGCACCGCCCAGGTTTTCCAGCTTAGTAAGCTAATCGATAAAAGCATAGTATCTGTTTAGGATAATAAGTTGTTTATTGTTGTGCTGCAGACCACGCCGTCGGATTGGCTCTCCAGTCCTGCAGGGTGCTCACTTCTTCTTCTGTGACATATCCGCTGCTTTGCGCAGTGCGTATCATGAACTCGTAGTTCGTCAGTGTTTTGAGCAAAACACCGGCATCTTCGAATTTTTGTTTCGCAGATTCAAATCCGTATTTGTAGATGGCCACCATGCCAATTACTTCGGCACCTGCGGCGCGGAGATCTTCCACCGCTTTCAGGGAACTGCCACCCGTAGAGATAGTATCTTCTACTACCAGCACACGATAGCCGTGTTTCAGGTCGCCTTCAATCGTGTTGGTCAGGCCGTGTTCTTTTGGTTTGGAGCGCACGTATACAAAAGGCAATTGCAGGACATCTGCAATCAGTACGCCCAGCGGAATACCTGCCGTGGCCACACCCGCGATGCATTCGGCTTGTGGGAAATATTCCTGCGCTAACTGTACGAGTCCGTCTTTAACGAAGTTGCGGATATCCGGATA
>JADLAH010000162.1 GCA_020848315.1 Chitinophagales bacterium
GCTGCTCCTTTCGGAGCAGCCCAAGATAGTTATCCAGACTTAGGGTTATGACTACCCTTTGTTTTTCAGTAAATCGCGGATTTCTGCCAGTAATTTTTCCTGTGCAGGTGGTTCCGCTGGAGCTGCCGGTGCGGCGGCTTCTTTCTTCTTCGCGGCGTTCATACCTTTGATCAGCAGGAACAACACAAATGCTACAATGACAAAATTGATGACGGCAGATAAAAAGTTGCCGTATTTCACGGTACCGAAAATGGTCAATTCCTCCAGTTTGGTGAGGTGAGCCGCATCCAGTGCCGGCTTCAGCAATAACGGTGTGATAACATCATCTATAAACGAACTTACGATTTTACCGAAAGCACCGCCGATGATTACCCCTATTGCCAGATCTACCACGTTTCCTTTCATGGCAAACTCTTTGAATTCTTTCATCATACTCATAGTTTTCTGTTTTAGTGTGGTTAAATATAGTATTAATTATTGAAACACGCTCACCGGATTTGCCTGCTGCGGAGCCAGTGACCCTGTCGTAACCAGTCCCGGGAAGGCATTGAACAACTGTTTGAGCAGCGCTTCATCCTTGTTCATCACCGCAACCATTTCGAGGCGTTTTACCAATTCTTCCGCGGAACGCTTTTCACTGCCAAATTTAGCTGCAAATCTGTTATTCGGCAAATTATAAAAACGCAGACAGTCTTTCACATCTTTCACAAACAAATCGATGATAGGCTTCGCTTTATCAGGTGCACCTGCACGATAGTACAAATCAATCCACTGAACAGACAGGATATTGAAATAACGGTTGCTCGGTGAGTAGTACGGTGCATTGACATACTGGAATTCCTTACGGGCTTTTTCCAATACTTTCACAGCGTCTTCTTTTCTGTTGTTTCTGATTAAATCATCCGCAATGCCGAAGTGAACACTCTTCAGTGTATTCATAATTCGTCCGGAATTTTCATCTACAAACATCTCCCGTTCGCCGAGTCCGCCGTATTTGAATTTATTCATCACGATATCAAAACTTTTCTGTGTATTGAACACCGTATATCCGCGCTGATTTTCTTCGAAACGACAAGGCACCAAACGCAGGATCTGTCCTTCCTGAATCAGATAATTACCCAATCCGTTGTAATACACATCTTCCACTGTATTGGAGAAGCAAATCGGACGACTCCAGTCACCGGCAGCCACCATCGCCAGCAAAGCGAGATCGAACTTGATGATTCTGCTTTTGCCGAGATCCCAGATGATTTCATCCACCACCTTATCCTTGAACTGTTCCGGCACCACATTGTATTTCTCTAATGCGGCCTTATCTACTTTCAGACGCAGTTTAGTAGTAGGCAAATAGTTCACTTCTTCTCCTCTGCTGGTCTGCGCCTTGAACTCGCGGTTATCGCTCAGAATAAATGTCATGATATTCTGGATGTCATAGTATTCATTCGGATTGGCGAAGCCGGACTGATCATTATACTGAATCATATCACGTGTATTTCCGCGGTATTTATCCGGTGTAAAATCCTTGTGGAAAGGAATCTGCGCAGACTTATTGGAAGCCCTTTGCAGGAAATCAATATACCAGTCGACACCGAGTAAACTCAGGTTGACAATTCGCACATCCGTACGGATACCTTCCACTTCCTGTGCATACCACAGCGGATAAGTATCATTATCGCCCTGTGTGAAAAGAATGGCATTCGGCGGACAGCTTTCGAGATAGTTTGCTGCGAAATCTCGGGACATGAAACGGTCGTGGCGATTGTGATCATCCCAACCTTCTTTAGCCATCACATACGGCACAAACAGACATAAAACGGTGGCCAATATGGCCACTGCCATACCCGGCACTTTCTTTTGTCTCAGGTAATCAAAGATAGCGACTACAGCTAAACCTATCCATATACAATAAGCCACAAAAGAACCGACCAGTGCATAGTCGCGCTCGCGTGGCTCGCGCGGCGGCTGATTGGTATAAATAATCAACGCGATACCGGTTACGAAGAACAGCAATCCAAACACGATGGTATAGCGCTGATTTTTATTGTACATGTATACCAAACCAATCAATCCGAGGATGAATGGCAGCAAATAAAATTTATTGCGGGCTTTCTGATTCAGGATTTGCTCCGGCAATCCATCCTGACTACCCAGTCGGGCATTGTCTACAAACGGAATACCGCTGATCCAGTCACCATTGATGGTTTCATTGTTTGGCGTGCCCTGATAATCATCCTGACGTCCGGCGAAATTCCACATGAAATAACGCCAGTACATGTAGCGCAACTGATAGTGGAAGAAATATTTCAGATTATCTCCGAATGTCGGCTTACCCTGATAGCCGGTCCAGTATTGATACAGCGCACCGGCAGCTTCTCCGTCATTGGTGGGTCCCATACGTGGGAACACCATCATATCTTCCGGATTGTAAGTATAGTCTATTTTCTCTCCTTTTACTTCATATCTTTTAGTAGTGTGATCCTGATAGTAATCCTTTCCTGTTACTTCATATCCCGTTGGCTGCGCATTAAACAAAGGTCCTTTCACCAATGCACGGGAACCGTATTGTTCGCGGTTCAGGTAAGACAATAAACTGAAGGCATCTTTCGGCGCGTTCATATTAATCGGTGGATTCGCGGCTGCACGGATGGGTACCATGGCATACGACGAAAAACCGATAAATATCACAAGGAAACTCACGGCAAACAGTTGCAAATCCGCATGTTTGATTTTATGCGCATAGTAAATCAGGAAAATCAGGAGTGCAAAAATCAAAATCCAGGCGAATGCAAAGCCGGTATTAAACGGCAATCCGAATGTGTTCACGAACAAATATTCAATTTTACCCACCAGCGTGATAGCTATCTGGATGACACCAATCTGCACGATACCCAGCAACACAAACCCGATGAAGAAAGCGGCAATGAATCCAAGAAGAGTAACCTTGTACTTTTTGAAATAATACACCAGCACCGCCACCGGAATCACCAGCAAGGACAGTAAGTGCACCCCGATAGACAAACCAATCATGAAGGCTGCAAACACCAACCAGCGGTTGCCGTGTGGCTCATCGGCCTGCTCTTCCCATTTCATCACCGCCCAAAGCACGATGGAAATAAAGAAAGTAGAAGTCGCGTACACCTCGCCTTCCACCGCTGAGAACCACATGGTATCCGAGAAAGAACAAGCTAAAGCACCCACTACACCGGAACCCATAATGGCGACTATGCTATCGAAAGTGAGTTCTTCGCCTTCTTTCAGCAACAGTTTTTTAGCGACCAGCGTAATGGTAAAAAACAGGAATAATACGCACAGGGCAGACATAAACGCGGACAGGTAGTTCACCATGACGGCAGGATTTTCCGGATTCAGCAAGGTGAAGACACGACCCAACATCAGGAAAAGCGGTGCTCCCGGCGGGTGCGCCACCTGCAGTTTATAGGCACAGGAAACGAACTCCCCGCAATCCCACAAACTCCCCACTGACTCAAGGGTAGATGCATATTGCCAGAGTGAAATTGCAAATACGACAAAACCGACAACGGTGTTGATCAACTTGTACTGTTTATTCATTCTACGTATTTATTTCGCCAAAAATAGAAAAAATAAGCTGTTTCGACTAATCTGCAGACGTGAATAATTGCAAACAAGACCGGCTGAGGTGGCGTACAACCGATTTTTAAGCGGCATTGCTGAAATATCGCGAAGCCCCTACAACATAAACCCTTGAATTAAAACGGGATTCACAGGCATATTAGGTTTCGTAATTTTTTTTTAATAGAAAAAATGAAAGCAGCATTTGGGAAATCACAAAAAAGGTTTTAAATTTGCACTCCGAAACTGACCTATGGTGTAACTGGCAACACGTCTGATTTTGGTTCAGAAGAGTTCAGGTTCGACCCCTGATAGGTCAACAAGCCTCACGATATCGTGAGGCTTTTGTTTTTTATACTTTATTAATGCGATGAAATTTGCGGGCTAGCAACTATCTGATCAGGATTTTTCGAAGACATAAATCAAACTGGAGTACTGTCCGGTTTGCTTCGCACTGCGGTTGCTTCTCCATCCGTTCAGCAAGCCTTTGAAATAGGCCACCAGCTTTCCTGTACCGAGATGCCACTCACTGCGCATGGATACATAATAGGCATCCAGCATGAGCGGATACTGGCGCACAAAGCGGAATCCGTGTTGCCCGACAATGCGCTTCACGCTGTTTGGAGAAAAATGATAGATATGACGCGGCACATCGATGGCATCCCAGTTGGCGCCATATTTCTTCGCGTCCCAGCTTTCGATATTCGGTACGGCGATGATGAGTTTCCCGCCCGGTTTCAGCCAGGTATGAAACAAGGCTATCTGGCTATGCAATTCATGGATATGCTCCAGCACGTGCCACAATGTAATGACATCATACTGCTGCGGAGCGAATGCCGCCGACTGCTCGACGGAATACGTCTCTACCTGATTCACGGCTTTAGCTACCTGCCTGGCGTCTGCATCAGGCTCCACTCCTTCGGCGAGAATGCCGTTTTGTTTTACAAAACCCAGAAAATCGGCTGTACCGCAACCAAAATCGAGCATGGAAAAGCCTGTTGCGCGGCCGGCTTCCGCCTGCAGCATCGCCAGCTTTTTGCGCATCATATACTGCCGCGCTACGCGATACACTGACTGTACCAATCCTCTGCTGTGGCTTTGGTGCGACATATAATCCGGCGAGGTGTAATATTTTCCTATTTCGCTGATATCCGGTCGCGGGCTTGTGAAGATAAAACCACAATCCACGCACTGCTGAATCTCGAACGGTGCGCCGGAATAATTATCCTTGGCCGCAGCAAACAGCCGGAATTCGGATTTTCCGCAGCAAAAACATTGTTGTATAGTTTCCATGTATCAGAATGGTCTGTGTGAGTAATGAAATATCCCGCTGTACAGCATCAGGTATTTCTGAATTTTTTAATGGCCTTCACCACAATCGGCGGCAGCAAATCATTGGCCAGATTCACCGCTGTATTAAACCATTTCATTTTTCCGGAATCCTGTCCGTCTCGGGTGGCGAAAGTCGTAGTGATACGCGCTTTGTCGCCGATATTCACTTCCCCTTCGGGACGACCATTGGTATAATAATACAAAGCGATGGAGCGACGGCTTCTGTCGGGCGGGCATGTCAGCGGATCCGGCAGTCCGTGCCAGGAATAATCGGTGGTGGAGAACATCGCCAGCCGGTTGAAGACAGGCAGAATTTTCTTCGCGCACTTGCTCATATCTCTTTCCCATAGTTCAAAATGGCCACCATATTCTTCTTTCCAGTCTTCATTCAAATACACCAGAATATTCAACCTGCGGTCGAGTTTGGTGAGTTTATGTTTATGAAAATCGACGTGCATTTTCAGGTATCCACCCGGTTTAATTTCATGAAAGCCGCCACCTTCGAGATAAGGATCCGGCAGAAGGGTTTCCTTGATGCCCGTGAGGTTTTGCAGAAACTCCAGAAAGGGCTGAGAGTTGAGAAAATGTACAAACTCGCGGGTCGTCGGACCGAAGCGGTATTCGCCGCGCGTAGCCAGTTTCAGCTCATTCGGATTTTCATATTTGATATCCTGTTTATCCTTTCCTATTTCCGGAAATTCCGCGATAATCTTTCGCAACATATCGTCATCAAACAAATTATCGAAGTACATACTCGGAAAAGGATCCGCCTGCATATATTCCGCGTTTTTCTGTTTTCCCAGTTCCAGCAATTCCGGTATGGAGATTTTCAGGAAGTTCATATCCATTATTTTACACGGTAAAAATAGGGGAATGAATGCTAATTATTTATTAATATTTCCAACTCACCACAAAGACGGCTTGCCGAATATGAGATAATATTGATACTTTTACAAGTACAACTTAAAAATAAACAAGGTCTCATGTCAACAGCAACACCCGAAATCAAAAAGGTTACCACCCATAAATTACGTGAAATGAAAGAGCGCGGCGAGAAGATTGCCATGCTCACCGGCTATGATTATTCCATGGCGAAAATCCTGGATGCCGCCGGGATTGATATCATCCTGGTGGGCGACTCCGCCTCCAATGTGATGGCAGGTCACGAAACGACATTACCTATCACTTTAGACCAGATGATATACCACGCGCAAAGTGTGGTGCGCGCCATCAACCGCTGTTTTGTGGTGGTGGATCTGCCCTTCGGTTCCTATCAGGGCAACTCGCGAGAGGCGCTGAATGCGGCCATCCGCGTGATGAAAGAAACCGGCGGTCACGGCGTGAAGCTCGAAGGCGGCAAGGAAATCGGCGAATCCATTATCCGTATTCTGACTGCCGGCATTCCGGTGATGGGACACCTCGGACTGACACCTCAATCTATCTATAAATTCGGCACCTACACCGTGCGCGCCAAGGAAGAAGAGGAAGCGGAGCGACTCCTCGAAGACGCGAAATACCTCGAGAGTATCGGCTGCTTCGCATTGGTACTCGAAAAAATTCCGGCGGCACTGGCGAAGAAAGTAGCGGAAAGCATTTCCATTCCGGTGATTGGCATCGGAGCAGGTCCGTATGTGGATGGTCAGGTGCTGGTGACACACGATATGCTCGGCATTACCCATGAATTCAAACCGCGTTTCCTGCGCAGATACCTCAACCTGTACGACGAAATCAAAAACGCGACACAACAGTATATCGCCGATATCAAAAGCAAGGATTTCCCGAACGAGAAAGAAATGTATTAATCGCGAAGAGACGATTATTGACGGATTATCTCAGAATGAAAACTGGATTTTGTGTCCGGTGGTGGCAGAACTTAAATCCACATCATCAAAGGCGACAAAATAGGTTACATTCGACACACTCTGTTTGGCCGGCAACATAACAGGTTTTGGCAATACATAATTTTTATAGACCGTTTCGATGTTGTATCCGGTAAAAAATTTCTGGGCGGTATTAATTTCCGCCGGATTCAGATAACTATATACAAAATAGAGATAACACGGAATGCGCATCGCAACATCCTGTTTAGTGGTATTGCTGACGGTCAGCGTGCTTTTCCATAACACTACATTGCGTTTCAGCGGTGTCACATACTGCACCGACTCCTTCACAACGGTATGATTTAATTTAATACCATCCGTACTATATATGGCAGACGCCTCCACTCTGAGTAACACACACAAGAGGAGCATCCATAAGATAACAGATTGCTTCATCACAGGGTTTTTACACCTGCAAAATATAAAGCTGTTCCAGAAAATACAAATTAATTAACACATCACCAAAGGATGCATACACAAGCTACTAATTATCAAACTAATAGGCTCGTATATTTTTTCCTTCCATGTAATTGATAAAAGCGTTGAGTGCCACCTTATTACCACCTGCCGTCGGATAATCGCCGGTGAAATACCAATCGCCATTATTGTTCGGACAAGCAACATGCAGATTATCAATCGTCTGATAAATCACCTGAACATCCGAAAAAATATGCTTAGGCCGGATAATGTCGGCGATTTTGGCGGATATCTGCTCATCCATATAAGGTTCGTAGACTTTCTTCACCAGATTGCGGGCTTCCTCTTTCGGCTTCAGCAACTCCTCCTTGCAGGCGCGGTGAAGTTCTTCCAATACATGGTATTCGCCTCTTTCCTTCCACAAAGCGACAGCGGCCTGGAATGCCACGAAGCTGCCCATCTTACTCATGTCGATGCCATAACAATCCGGATAGCGGATCTGCGGCGCGGATGACACGACAATAATCTTTTTAGGCTGCAGTCGGTCCAGCATCGTCAGGATGCTCTCTTTCAGCGTGGTTCCACGCACGATGGAATCGTCGAGTACCACTAAGGTATCCTGATTATTGCGGACGATGCCATAGGTAACATCATACACGTGATGCACCAGATCATTGCGCGAAGTATCTTCCGTGATAAAGGTACGCAACTTGGCGTCTTTCACCGCGATTTTTTCCACGCGCGGCATCACTGA
>JADLAH010000163.1 GCA_020848315.1 Chitinophagales bacterium
AGATTCTGCCGCCAGTGCTCATCACTCAAGGTCGGTGTGCCATAGATTAAATCGATGGAGAGTTCATGGAAGCCCGCCGCCTGGGCGCGCAGCAGGCATTGCAGTGCCTGCTCGGCATTGTGCGCGCGGTGCATGTATTGCAGATCTTCTTCGAAAAACGACTGTATGCCGATGCTCAGCCGGTTCACCGGCGTAGCCGCTTTCAGTTCCTGCAAATAGGTCTCCGATAAGTCATCCGGATTGGCCTCCAGCGTAATTTCAGGATTTTCCGAAATGGCAAAGTGCGCTCCGATAGTGCTGATAAATGCATTGATTTCTCCGGCGCTCAGCAGACTGGGCGTGCCACCGCCAAAATAAATGGTCTCTATCTCCGTTTTTTCAGGAAAGAAATCACTGCGCAATCTGATTTCCTTCAACATCGCGGCTATAACAGCATCTTTGTTTTTTACCAGCGTGGAAAAATGAAAATTGCAGTAGGTGCAAGCCTGCCGGCAAAATGGTATATGAAGATAAATCCCTGCCACAGCGGTAAATGTAAGGATGTATAGCGAATAATTAATAACTTTGATTCACACTTTTTTAATCCGTCATTTGATAAAATATACGCTCACCCTGCTGCTGTTCTGTTGTATGTCCTGTTTGGTGCAGGCGGGTGGTTTTTATTTGTTGCTGGAGAAAGATACGACTGCTGTCAAACTCAAGCCTAAATATACATTTCGTCAGTACAAGGAACTTGAACAATTTCTGTTTGATACACGCGCGCGATTAATCAATAAAGGCTATCTCGAAGCGTCGTTTGACAGCCTGTCCCGTCAGGGAGATACAGTGTTTGCGCGACTGCATACCGGCAAACAGTATGAGGTAGATTATCCGGTGGTATACACCAAACGCAAGGCCATCAAAACAGCGCCTTCGCTGGCGGGCGTCGATAAGCAACTGCAGGAACAATTGCGGCAGCTCGAAAACAACGGTTATCCGTTTGCCAAAGTGAGCACCGATAGTGTGCTGCTGACCGACACTTCTCTGACACTGCAATATGCCGTGGAGAAAGGCCGGTTTATTGCCATCGATAGTTTTATCAATCACGGTTCCTCCAAAATTACCAAGGGTTTTATCCAGAATTATATCGGAATAAAATCAGGCAAACCCTACAGCGAAAGCCGCATCCGCGAAATAGATAAATTGCTGCAGAAATTGCCGTATGCCACGGTGCGGCAGCCATCCAGCATTTTGTTCAGGGAAGAAAAGGCGGATATTCATCTCTATCTGGACAAACGGAAAGTCAACAGTTTTGATTTTCTGGTCGGCTTTCTGCCCGGTAGTAACAACGGAAAAATTCTGATTACCGGTGAAGTGAGGGTGCATCTGCAGAATGCTTTCCGCCGCGGGGAAGAGGTGTTTTTGCAATGGCAGCGACTGCAGCCTAAATCGCAGATGCTGGATATCCGCTTCAATTATCCTTATCTGCTGAATGCGCCCCTGGGTGTCAACTTTACCTTTAAGCTGGATAAGCGGGATTCATCCTCGCTCGATCTGGCCTGGCAACTGGGGTTGCCCTATATGACAAAATCGAACAATTATATCAAAGGTTTTTACAAGTATTTTCAGACGATTATTCTCGCCGCGGATACCACTTTCGCCAAGCTGAATAAGCGATTGCCGAATAATCTCGATGCCGTCAATAATCAATACGGGATTCAGGCTTACTATGAGTCGCTGGATTATCTGTTTAATCCCAGAAAAGGATTTGAGTTGAAGATTACCGGCTCCGCGGGTGTTAAGAAAATCAGGCCCAATAATCAGATTACCACCTTGTCCGATCCGTTTTCGCCCGAGTTTAATTATGCCGGCCTGTATGATAGTATTCAGAAAAAGTCAGTGAAAGGCGATGTTTTCTGGATGGGTAATTATTATCTGCCGATGGGGAAGAAGCAACGCCATATTTTCCGCTTCGGACTCAATGGTGGTGCGGTATTTAACAGGGATTTGCTGCGCAATGAACTGATACGCATCGGTGGGAATAAGCTGTTGCGCGGTTTTGACGAGCAATCCATCTTCGCCAGCGCCTATCAGATAGGAACGCTTGAGTACAGGATGATTGTGCAGCGCAATTCCTATTTCTTTATATTTATGGATGCGGCCTATGTCCGGCAGAAGTCCGATAGAAAAATAACACAGGATTTTCCATTTGGTGTGGGTGCCGGTATCACATTTGAAACTAAAATTGGTATTTTTGGCCTCACATATGCACTCGGTCAGCAAAAATATCAGAAAATGGATTTCAGGAATTCCAAACTCCATTTCGGGTATGTGGCGGTATTTTAGTCTGCTGCTGCTGATGTGTGCTGCGTTTACTGTTTTTTCCGCAAGTGGAAATAGCAGTTATGTAAATCCCCATTTTCAGGATTCCATACTGAAATATAAGGGCGATTCCGCGAAATGGAAGGCGCTGACAAAGCAGCTGGATATACACAGGGAAAGTAGTAACAGCAAGGTGTTACAGCCCGTCAAACCCGCTACTGTAAATATTTCCTATCTGCTCGTTGCCGCAGGATTGTTCTCCGTGGTGCTGTTTCTTCGTTTACTCCTCGACGATTTTTTCTATGCCGTCTGGGAGGGAATGGTGAGTATCAAAAAATATGAAATTTATCTGCAGAGTAAAAAATACGATTCCTATTTTGCCGTTTTTGCCATGTACCTGTCGTACAGTCTAATGCTGGCATTATTGCTGTATGTAGGATTGGATTATTTCACAGATAATGACTTCACCGACTTTGATGAAGGTCTGTTTCTGCGCATTGCCATCGGGGTTGTTGTGTTTTATTCTGTCCGCTATTTGGTTGAATTTATCTTCAATCTGGTGATAGGTACACAGCGTGTTTTTAAAGCGTATTTTTTATACAGCCTTTTTTCGGAATTCGCCTTGTCGCTGATAGGTATCGTAGTGGTCATTATATTTATTTACAATGATGCTTTCTCCTTCAGCTATCTGATATATTCGGTTGCAGTCGGTATCGTGCTGTTCGTCGTTTTCAACATTGTACGCAGTTATCAACTACTTAGCAGTGTGCGCATTCCGGTGAATCTACATTTTTTTCTGTATATTTGCGCATTCAGAATAATGCCGGTGGCAATCGTAGCGAAGTTTATTTTGAGTAATGTTGTTGACTAAAACCAGGGAAAAATGGCAAAAAAAGTAGTAGAAAAAACAAGTTCAGCGAATAAAGTTACCGCCTCTTCATCTACTAAAAAACCGGCTGCGAAGAAAGCACCTGCAGCACCGCCGGCCCCTGCTAAAAAATCGAGCGCTAAAGCCAAACCTGCACCTGCTAAAAAGGCGGCGGCAGCCCCTGCAAAAAAAACAACTCCTGTAAAGCCAGCTCCCGTTAAAAAAGCCGCTAAAACCGTAGTAGTAAAGCCTGCAGAGCCTGTAGTGAAATCACCGGCCAAAACTGCCAAAGCAGAAAAGAAACCGCTGGTGGAAGTGAAGCCATTGCCGCAAGTAGTGACCTCCGCAGTGCTCAAGCCTGTAAAGTCTATCCTGATTTCACAACCCAAACCGGAAAACGGAAAATCTCCATATATCGATGTTGCCGCTGAGTTTAAAATCAAACTCGACTGGCGTCCTTTTACCCATGTGCAAGGCGTGAAGGCGGCGGATTTCAGAAAACAGAAAGTCTATATCGATCAGTATCAGAATGTCATCTTCACCAGCAGAGTGGCTATCGAGCAGTACTTCCGTATCTGCGAAGAGTTGCGTGTCAAGGTGAGTGAAAATAATCGCTATTTCTGCATCAGCGAAGCTATCGCACTGTACCTGCAGAAATTCATCCAGTACCGCAAACGCAAGGTAACCTTTGGGGATGGTAAACTGCCTAAGTTGATGGAACTTATCCTGAAACACAAGGAGGATCGCAAATTTTTATTGCCTTGCTCTGATGTTCGTGATAAAGCGCTCGTGGATGCATTGGCAAAGCACAATATTCAATACAGCGAAGCAGTCATTTATCAGACACTGGCCAGCGACCTTTCTGACCTCAGCGATGTGAAATACGA
>JADLAH010000164.1 GCA_020848315.1 Chitinophagales bacterium
CATATCATCAACGTGGCATCGCTCGCAGGCTGGGAAGCTTATGGCGGCGGCAATGTGTATTGCGGCACCAAGCATGCGGTGCGTGCCATTACGCGCAGTGCCCGTATCGATCTGTTGCCTTATAACATCAAAGTATCTGTCATCAGTCCGGGCGCGGCGGAAACGGAATTTTCCCTCGTGCGTTTCAAAGGCGATGAGCAAAAAGCCAGTGCCGTGTATGAAGGCTATCAGCCGCTGAAAGCGGAAGATGTCGCTGAAAGCATTTATTTCATGGCGACGCAGCCCGCGCATGTCAACATCGAAGAGATTTTTATTTTGCCCGCGGCGCAGGCTACGGCCAATATTTTTAACAAAGAACAATAAATATTTCCGGCGCAGGAACAAGTTCTGCATCGGAATCGTTATATATAGTACATCTTTAAAATCCGAACAATGGAACCAGCAGTAAAAGTACCGGTGATGATTTATACGGAATCTACACCGAACCCCAATACCCTGAAGTTTGTGGTCAACCGTCATTTGTTACCCAACAACTCCGTAGAATTTTTGTCGGTGGAAGAAACGGCGGAAGCGCCGTTGGCCAAAGCCTTATTTGATTTGGGCTATGTCACCAATGTGTTCATCAGCAATAATTTTGTGACCATCAGCAAGTCGGATGCCAGCATCTGGCCGGAAATCATGATAGAGATCAAAGAGTTTCTGAAGGCTTATTTTACAGAAGAAAAGCCCATTCTGACGGAAAATTTTGTGAAAGCCGAAAAACAGGCGACGAATGAAATAAAAGAAGGCGACTCAGATGTGGAAATCCGCATCAAGGCGGCCCTCGACAAATATGTGAAGCCGGCCGTGGAAATGGATGGCGGCAATATTTCTTTTGTGAAATTTGAAGAAGGCAGACTGGTCTTGCAGTTGCAGGGTTCCTGCAGCGGCTGTCCGTCTTCCACCGTTACATTGAAACAAGGCATTGAAAATCTGCTCAAGCGCTTTGTACCGGAAGTGCAGGAAGTGGTGGCGGAGAACGCGTAATACAAAATAAGATAAAAGCGACGCGGCTGAGTTTTACTCAGCCGCGTCGCTTTTTAAATCTGAAGATATAAGAAAAGATGCTGCTCGAAGAGAGAATTGTTACACGACTGCTGCCAGTCTGGCTGCCTGGTTGATAGCGCGTTTCGCATCCAATTCTCCGGCTTCAAATGCGCCGCCAATCACATGTACGGTTTTGCCCATATCTTTCAGCGGCTGCTCCAGTTCCCGCAGCGACAGCTGTCCGGCGCAAATCACCACGTTATCGCACGGCAACACCTGCGGTTGTTTGTTTTTGTCGATGTAATGCAATCCCGTATCGTCGATTTTGGTGTATTCCACACCGGCCACCATTTTCACTTTTTTCATTTTTAATGTGGTGCGGTGAATCCATCCGGTTGTCTTGCCGAGTTTTGCGCCCACTTTGCCGTCTGTTCGCTGGAACATGGTCACCTCGCGCGCCGGTGGCGTGATGTGCGGTTGAATACCGGCAATACCGCCGCGCACCGTGTTGCTGCGGTCGATGCCCCATTCTTTAATCCATTCTTCCTTGTTCAGCGTGGTGCTTTCCCCGTCGTGAACCAGAAATTCACTCACGTCAAATCCGATACCGCCCGCACCAATGACTGCCACTTTCTTGCCTACAGCCGCACCGTTTTTCAGTACGTCGATATAGGATAATACCTTCGGATGGTCGATGCCTTCCAGTTTCAGTTCGCGCGGACTGATGCCCGTGGCTACGACCACTTCGTCAAAATCTTTCAGATCTTCCGCCGTTACTCTTTTATTCAGTTGCACATTGACATGATGCAATTCCAGTTGTGTTTTGAAATAGCGCAGCGTTTCATAAAATTCCTCTTTGCCCGGAATTTTTTTCGCCATATTGAACTGTCCGCCTATTTCTTTATCTGCATCAAATAGGGTGACGCTGTGGCCGCGTTCCGCTGCGATACCGGAAAATGCCAGACCTGCAGGGCCGGCCCCTACTACCGCGATTTTTTTCTTGTTGCTCGCCGGCAGATATTTCAATTCCGTTTCGTGGCAGGCCCGCGGATTCACCAGGCAGCTCGATACTTTATTGGAGAAGGTATGGTCCAGACAAGCCTGATTGCAGGCAATGCAGGTATTGATCTCTGCTGTGCGGCCTTCTTTTGCTTTTTTCACCCACTGTTCGTCGGCGAGGAAAGGACGTGCCATACTCACCATATCGGCGCAGCCGTCCGCGAGCACCTGCTCCGCGACGTCCGGCATATTGATGCGATTGGAAGTACACAGCGGAATGGAAATTTCCGATTTCAGCTTCTGTGTTACCCACGAAAATCCGGCACGCGGAACGGAAGTGGCGATGGTCGGGATGCGCGCTTCGTGCCAGCCGATACCTGTGTTGATGATGGTCGCGCCGGCCTTTTCAATTTCTTTCGCCAGGTGTACCACCTCTTCCCAGTTGCTGCCATCTTCAATCAGGTCGAGCATGGAAAGGCGATAGATAATGATGAAATCTTTGCCGACTTTTTCGCGGGCTTTGCGCACGATTTCTATCGGAAATTTAATTCTGTTTTCGTAGCTGCCACCATATTCGTCGGTGCGTTTGTTGGTATGCTGCACGATGAACTGATTGATCATATAGCCTTCGCTGCCCATGATTTCCACACCATCGTAGCCCGCTTCGCGGGCCAGTGCCGCGCAATCGGCGAAGTCGTTGATGGTTCTTTTCACGCCCCAGGTCGTCAGTGCCCGTGGTTTAAACGGTGTTATCGGCGACTGGATGCGCGATGGCGCCACATTCAGCGGGTGGTATCCGTAGCGGCCGGCATGCAGAATCTGCATTGCGATTTTTCCGCCGTTCTGATGCACCGCATCCGTTACAATTTTATGTTTTTTCACGTGTCCGCGATTCGTCATGCGTTCCGCAAATGGTTTCAGCCAGCCTTCCCAGTTCGGCGCGATGCCACCGGTGACAATCAGACCGACATCGCCTTTGGCGCGTTCGGCATAAAATGCCGCCAGTTTCTCAAAACCATTTTTCTCTTCTTCCAGATTGGTGTGCATGGAACCCATCAACACGCGGTTTTTCAGTTTCGTAAAACCCAAATCGAGTTCTGATAGTAAATGCGGATACTTGTTTGTTGACATACCGGTTATTTTAATTAAAGATAGAAAAAAAACTTCAATGCATGCATTGAAAACAGAAATAAGCTTTTTCTCCGTATCTTTAAATGTAGATGCAACAGGAACTGACCATAGCGCTTGTACAAACCGATTTAATCTGGAAGGATAAGTCCGCCAATCTTGCCGTCATCCGGCAGTTCGTGCTGAATGAACAGGAATCGGTCGATATTTTCGTGCTGCCGGAAATGTTCAGCACCGCCTTTTGTGTGGATGATATGTCGCTGGCAGAAGACATCAACGGACCTACCTTACAGTGGATGCAGCAGCTGGCTGCGGAAAAAAACGCGGCTGTTTGCGGCAGTATACTTTTTATGGAAAACGAGCATTATTTCAATCGCTTTTTATGGATGGAACCGGATGGTCGACGCCACACCTACGATAAACGGCATTTATTCAGTCTTGTGGGAGAAGAAAAGCAGCTCACCAAAGGAACCACAAAATTATTGATTCACTATAAAGGCTGGAACCTGCAGCCATTTATCTGTTATGATCTGCGGTTTCCGGCCTGGTGCCAGAATGACGATAATGCGGATGTACAGCTATACGTCGCCAACTGGCCTAAAAAGCGCATTCACCACTGGAAGGCATTGCTGCAGGCGCGCGCCACGGAAAATCAGTGTTATGTAGTGGCGGTCAACCGCACAGGTCTTGATTTTTCGGGCAATGAACACAATGGCTGTTCGGCTGTTTTTGATTTTGCCGGTCAGCCACTTTGTATGGTGGAGGATAAAAATGGCATAACAATTGTTAAACTGAGTAAAGAATCGAGAAATCAGCACTTGCTGCGCTATCCTTTTTGGAAAGATCGCTAACAGGCTGTATCGGGATTTGATATATTTGCGTCATGGAAAAAGAAGCAGGCACTACGGAACAAGATGAGGCAGCATGGAAAGAGGTGATGGCCTTTTTTGAAAAAAGATTCGGCAAAAAGCCCGACTTGCAGTCGATTATTTTTCTGGTCGGACACCGCGAGCTGGGACGCCATCAGGTGAAGTTCAGCAAGGAACAGAAGCAGGATCTGATGCACGTGGGGGTTTGCACGCTGCTCAGTAAAGCCGGATATTATGCCTATACCGGACATGATGAAGAAGGCTGGCCGCATTTTGAATACAACCGGGAAATGCCCAAGCTAAGTGCCACCGAACAGGAATTATTGCTTAAAAAAATGATCATTCAATACATTCAGTCACTTTAAAACAAGCAGAAACGCATGAAGAAGATTTTTTTTAGTTTATGGATGGCCTACGCGGCAGTGAGCGCTTTGGCCGCGTCTCCGCAGAAAGACAGCACCGGCAACAATAGCACGAATATGGATACTTCAAAACACGTAATTATTTCGACACCTTACGGTGACATCGACATTCGCCTGTATGACGAAACCCCTTTGCACAGAGACAATTTTATCAAACTGGCCAAAGAAGGTTTGTTTGATTCCACCTTGTTTCACCGCATTATTCCGGAATTTATGATTCAGGGCGGCGATCCGCAATCTAAAACCGCACAGCCCGGACAAGCTTTGGGCATGGGCGATGTGGGCTACCGAATTCCGGCAGAATTCAACAAAAACCTGATACACAAACGCGGTGTGCTGGCAGCAGCCCGCGACGGAAATCCGGCAAAAGCCTCTTCCGGTTGTCAGTTTTATATCACACAGGGAAAAAAATACACCCGTGCGGAACTGCAGATTCTGGCACAACGTACCGGCAACAACTGGACAGAAGAGCAACTCAAAATTTATGAGGAAGTGGGTGGCACGCCGATGCTGGACATGAACTATACCGTTTTTGGCGAAGTGGTGTCCGGTATGGATGTGGTAGACAAAATCATTGTGCAGCCGCGTGATGGCAGAGACCGCCCGAACAACGATATTAAAATGACCGTGAAAGTGGTGGAATAAACTGCTTTTATAGCAAAACAGGAAAGTTCCGGCGCTTATGTTCCGGAACTTTTTTAATTTTA
>JADLAH010000165.1 GCA_020848315.1 Chitinophagales bacterium
CCTGTTCATGATATTTATCGGGTGCAAATGAACCGAAAGAAAGCTGCAATGAATTGGAGTTATCCTGCAGGAAAACGATGAGCGGTTTTTCGGTGACGGTATCCGTTCTTTTCCATAACATGGATAGTAGCAAGACCGCAATTAATGTGACGGAAGAAAAACGAAGGGCTGCCAATCCGTAGCGCCATGCGGGATGCTCTCCTTCTTCGAACACGTAGGGCTTTCTGCCATAGAGCAACCACGTGAAAAGCGCGCCTGTTGCTAAGCAAAAGAGCAGGAACCACCATGGATATTCGGAAATGAGTTGCATATGCGGAAAACCGGAATATTGTTTAAAGAATCAGACCATCAGGTATAGTTGCAAGTATCCATAATTTTTGGCAATAATGCAAACTGTACGCCCGCAATTACATATCGAGCCCAC
The DNA here is from genome assembly GCA_020848315.1 of Chitinophagales bacterium. Lineage (GTDB taxonomy): Bacteria > Bacteroidota > Bacteroidia > Chitinophagales > JADIYW01 > JADJSS01. The sequence goes on from JADLAH010000165.1 coordinate 425, forward strand.
CGCAGACACTCAGCACCTGCCCTGTTATGTAGGAAGCCTGCGAACCGGCGAGGAAGGCGATGACCGCTGCGACTTCATCGGGCTGCCCGAAGCGGCGAAGCGGAATTCGTTCCGTGGCCTGCTGCCTGTGTGCGTCCGGCATATCGGCGGTCATGGCGGTATCAATGAATCCGGGCGCTATGACATTGCAGCGGATATTTTTGCCGGCATATTCTTTAGCCACCGACTTGGAAAAGCCGATTAACCCTGCTTTGGCTGCTGCGTAAGCGCATTGCCCGGGATTGCCGATAACGCCTGCCAGCGAGGAAATATTGATGATACTGCCGCCGTTGCGCAGCATATAGGGCAATGTAAATTTCGTGAATTGAAACGGTGCCGTGAGGTTGGTTTGCAGGGAAGCCTCCCACTCGCTGTCGGGCATCCGCATGACAAGAGCCTGCTTATTGACGGCGGCATTATTGACCAGAATATCGATGCGGCTGTTTTCCTTTCCGACCTGCTCGCAGATATGTCTGATATTTTCTGTATCAACGACATCGCAGAACAGCGCCTGCACACGCAGCGACTGCTCCAGCAAATCCGCTTCGAGTTGCCTGGCTTCCCTTTCAGACGTGTGGTAAGTGAAGTATACGACCGCCCCTTCTTTTGCCAGCCATCTGACGGCCGCCGCGCCGATACCTCTGGCGCCGCCGGTGATGATGGCTATTTTATCCTGCAACTGTTGACTCATACTTTTCTTTTCAGGTGTTTTAAAAATAAAAAAAGCAGTCTGAAATATCAAACTGCTTTCCATTATCTTGCCGGCTGCATATTATTTTTTCAATGCTTCCGCTACTGTTTTTCCGATATTCGCCGGAGATTCCACTACGTGGATACCGCAGGCAGCCATCACGGCCATCTTAGCGGCAGCTGTATCGTTGGCACCGCCCACGATAGCACCCGCGTGTCCCATTCTACGACCTTTCGGCGCTGTCTGACCCGCGATGAATCCTATCACCGGTTTGGTGGCATTTTCTTTCACCCATTGTGCAGCTTCCACCTCAAGTGTACCGCCGATTTCGCCGATCATCACGATAGCTTCCGTTTCCGGGTCGTTCATAAACAACTCTACCGCTTCTTTGGTCGTGGTACCGATAATAGGGTCGCCACCGATACCGATAGCTGTAGAAACACCGAATCCGGCTTTCACTACCTGATCCGCTGCCTCGTAAGTGAGGGTTCCGGATTTGGATACGATGCCTATTTTTCCTTTTTTGAACACAAAGCCAGGCATGATACCTACCTTACATTCATCGGAGGTGATGATACCCGGACAGTTTGGACCAATCATACGAACGCCTCTCGCGGTCACATATTTTTTGGCTTTAATCATATCCTGTACCGGAATCCCTTCCGTGATAGTCACAATCAGCTGAATGCCTGCGTCTGCGGCCTCCATGATGGCGTCGGCAGCGAATGCCGGCGGCACAAAAATTATAGACACATCGGCACCCGTAGCTTTAACGGCATTGGAAACCGTATTAAACACCGGTCTGTCCAGATGCGTGGAGCCTTCTTTTCCCGGCGTTACACCTCCCACTACATTGGTACCATATTCAATCATCTGAGATGCATGAAATGTACCTTCTTTTCCTGTAAACCCTTGTACTATTACTTTAGAGTTCTTATTAACTAAAATGCTCATACACTATTTTTGATTCGTTGTTATACTATTTTTTCCATTGCGATTTCAGCTTCTGTACCCTGACATCCCTGGCTTCCTTGAGGAAGTCAGAGGCAAAGATAAAATCTATCAGTTCTTTGTTGTCGGCCTCAAATAAAGTTTCCTTGGTGCCTTCCCAATGTTTCTCACCGAGGTGCAAAAATACAATTTTATCTCCATTTGTAATCACACTGTTCATATCGTGTGTATTGGTAATGGTGGTAATCTTGTACTCCTCCGTGATTTCCATGATGAGTTCATCAATTACGATAGAAGTCTGCGGGTCGAGACCGGAGTTCGGTTCATCACAGAAAAGGTATTTGGGATTCATCACGATGGCGCGGGCAATACCGGTACGTTTCTGCATACCACCCGACAG
>JADLAH010000166.1 GCA_020848315.1 Chitinophagales bacterium
GTAGGATCCGGACTCATCGGAGAGCTGGAAAACGACATGGATGCGAGGGCGTTTTTGCTGCTGCTGAAAGAGCGGATGCAGGCTGATTGTGTGCGACATACCGCACTGTCAGACAAGCCGATACGCAGGGTAGCATTGTGCGGCGGAGCGGGTAGTTTTCTGTTAAATCAGGCCATATCCGGCGGAGCGGATATTTTTATTACGGCGGACTTTAAGTATCATCAATTTTTTGATGCTGATAATCAAATAGTTATAGCAGATATCGGGCATTATGAAAGCGAGCAATACACTTCACAGCTATTTAACAAAATAATATCGGAGAATTTTCCTACTTTTGCGGTTCGAATTTCATCCATTAACACGAATCCAATTAAATATCTATAAATGGCACGTAAGAAAGAATTAACCACCGTTGCAGACAAATTAGAGCAATTACAGGAATTGCAAGCTATTCATTCTAAGATAGATGCCATCCACATCCTGAAAGGAGAGTTGCCAATTGAGGTGGCTGACCTGGAAGATGAAATTGCAGGAACCCAAAAAAGAGTGGCGAAAATTCAGGCCGAAATCGAAGAAGCACAAGCGGAAATCGAGCGCAGAAAAGAACTCATGAAAGACGCGCAGGGTTTGATTACAAAATATGACAAGCAACTGCACAACGTAAAAAACAACCGTGAGTTTGACGCGTTGAACAAAGAGATTGAACTGCAGAAACTGGAGATTCAGTTGGCAGAGAAAAAAATCCGCGAAGCCAACTTCACTATCGAGAACCACCAGAAACAGCTGACTGAAGTAGAAAAAAGACTGGACAGCAAAGAAAAGGATCTCGAAGTAAAAAAACGCGAACTGGACAATATCATCAAAGATACGGAGAAGGAAGAGCAGGAACTGACTGCAAAAGCGCAGGAAATGGAGGAAGAAGTGGATGAGCGTCTGATTCAGGCATTCCGCAGAATCCGTAAATCATACAAAAACGGACTCGCCGTTGTATTAGTAAGCAGAAATGCGTGTGGTGGCTGCTTCGGTTTCATTCCGCCACAAACACAGTCTGAAATCCGCACTAAAAAGAAAATCAGCACATGTGAACACTGCGGCCGTATCATCGCCGGCGTAGATGACAGCGCGGTAACGATTTCAGAAGAAGAATTAGCTTAATTCATCAGCAAATATCATTAAGAAAGTCCCGGTGCATACCGGGACTTTCTTAATTTATAACAGCATTTAACAACAGGTACAAAGAGTATTTTGTATTATTGCAGATAAGATTATGTCCGACATTATTCGTTTACTACCCGATGCCATTGCCAATCAGATTGCTGCCGGCGAAGTGATTCAAAGACCCGCTTCGGTAGTAAAGGAATTGCTGGAAAATAGCATCGACTCAGGCGCACGCAATATCCAGCTTATCATCAAGGATGCCGGACGCACGCTGATACAGGTGGTGGATGACGGTTGCGGCATGACGGACACAGACGCACGCATGTGCTTCGAACGGCACGCGACCTCTAAAATCAGCAAGATTGAGGATTTATTTTCCCTCTATACCTTCGGATTTCGGGGCGAGGCGATGGCCTCCATCGCGGCGGTGGCACAGGTGGAAATGAAAACCCGCCTGCACGACCAGGAAGTCGGCACACAACTTATCATTGAAGGTTCAAAGGTACTCTCACAGGAACCATGTTCACATCAACCGGGCACCTCCATTGCCGTCAGGAATTTATTTTACAATGTTCCTGCTCGCCGGAATTTCCTCAAGTCAAATGCGATTGAAACCAAGCATATTCTGGATGAATTCACACATGTCGCACTGGCCAATCCTGCTGTTTTTTTCTCGCTTCACCACAATGGCAGCGAAGTATATCACCTGAAATCAGGCAACCTGCGGCAGCGCATCGTCAGCATATTCGGGAAAAACTACAACGATAAACTGGTACCTATCGAAGAACTCACCGACTATGTGAGTGTCCGCGGATTTATCGGCAAACCCGAGGTGAGCAAAAAAACACGCGGTGAGCAGTTTTTCTTTGTCAACAACCGATTTATCAAAAGCAACTTCCTGAACCATGCCATTGTAAAGGCGTACGAAGGACTGATAACGGATAAGAATTTTCCGTTTTATTGTCTGTTTATCGACATCAAACCCGATGCCATCGACATCAATGTACATCCGACCAAACAGGAAATAAAATTTGAAGACGAAAAGGCCATTTATCTGCTGCTTAACGCCGCCGCCAAACACGGACTGTCACAGTACAGCGTAATGCCAACCATCGACTTTGAACATCAATCGACTTTTGGACAGTTCGTAGATGAACGCATTTACACGGAACAGCCATTCAAGGTAGTTCCATCAAAACTGAACACAGACAGTTTTACCAAAGGGTCTTATTATTCTCCGTTTGATAAGGATATTCCGTCCATCAAACGTGATGAATTCAGTCACTGGAAAAAGCTGTACGATATGGATGAATCCACGGAGGAGAGGTCCGTGACCATACGCAGCAAAATGGATCAACTGCAACTGGAAAATGAGAATGACATTTCTCCCAATCCGTTCAAGCACGAATTGTTTGAACCCATACAGCTGCACGACCGCTATATTCTGACGCAAATTAAGAGTGGCTTTATTCTGATCAACCAGCAGAAAGCCCATCAGCGGATTCTCTTTGAGCGCTATCTCAGAAATTTCACGCAACATCCTGCGGCCAGCCAACAGACGCTCTTCCCGAAAACGCTTGAGCTGAACGCAGGCGACGCAGCGCTCCTACAGGAAATCATTCCCGAGTTGCGCATCCTCGGTTTTGATATTCAGTTTTTCGGCAATACCACTTTTGTCATTCACGGCATGCCGGCCGACTTGCAGGATGAACAGGAAAACCAGCTAATAGAACGCATGCTCGAAGAATATAAACAGTCGTACAAGACGGATCAGTTTGACAAACGGCAGCAGGTAGCCCGTTCCATCGCCTATCAGACCGCCACATCACCCGGCACCACCTTATCCAAACAGGCTATGCAGCAGCTGATAGACGAACTCTTCGCTTGCGAACAGCCTGCAGTGAATCCGGCAGGACATGCCACATTTGTACAATATTCATTTGACGAAATAGAAAGAAAATTTGAAAACAACTAATTCTGCATTGCAGGGTTATAACTAAAACAAACTTCATGTCTCAACTCAGCAGATTCGGTGGATTATCAGACCTCACTCCGGTAGTGAAAAATCTACTGTTACTCAATATTCTGGTTTTTATCGCCTGTTGGTTATATCCCAACCTGACCGACTATCTGGCGATGTATTACCCAAGCAATCCTGCCTTCGAACCCTGGCAGATTATCACCCACATGTTTACGCATGGCGGCTTTTTCCATATTTTCTTCAACATGTATGCCTTATACAGTTTTGGTTCCTTATTGGAACACGAAAGAGTACTGGGCAGCAAGCGATTTGCGACGCTGTACTTGTTTTCCGGTCTGGGTGCCATCGCATTCCACCTGGCCATCAACGCGATAACGGCATGGAATATTACGGGAAGTCCGGTGATTGACTATGAACAGGCGGTTGCCAATGAAACGCTGGCAAGTATTTACTTTTCCGGTGTGGTGGGCGCGAGCGGTGCTATCTACGGATTGTTGGCCGGATTCGGATACTTATTTCCCAACACACCGCTGATGTTTTTATTTATTCCGGTACCCATCAAAGCGAAGTACATGATCCCGCTGGTGATTATTGCCTACGATATCGCTTTCGCGCAGGTAGGACTTGACAATGTGGCGCATTATGCGCATATTGGAGGGGCAATTTTCGGATTTTTGCTGGTATTATTCTGGAACAAAACCAATAGAAGCAATTTCTTTTAATATTTTTTAAAGATTTCGCTGAAATATTTTTCGTCATAATTAGTTTATTTTGGAATTATGTACAACAATTCCATCTGGGAAGACATCAAATGGCAGTTCCGCTACGGAACAGATCTCATCAAACTGATTATGGTGAACATCACCCTTTTTGTCTTTATCAATCTGGTTCAGTTGGTTTTGTTTCTCCTGCAGCAGCAAGGCGCATTTGTACTCACCGACTGGCTTTCGCTGTATGCATCGCCCGCCAGGTTGCTTTTACAGCCGTGGGGCATCATCACTTATATGTTTGTGCACGAAAGTTTCTGGCACATTCTGTGGAATATGCTCGGCCTTTACTGGTTCGGACAAATTGTACAGGACATGATTGGCCGTCCTAAGATTCTGCCTTTATACCTCCTCGGCGGCATCGTGGGTGGCATCGCCTATATTGCCGCTTACAACATTTTTCCGGTGTTCAGTCAGAGTGTTGCACACGCTTCCTGCATCGGGGCGTCAGCTTCCGTGATGGCCATCGTGCTGGCAGCAGCCACCATTGCGCCGAACTACGAAATCGGATTGCTGTTCATCGGTCCTGTGCGCATCAAGTGGATTGCGCTGGTCTATGTGCTGCTCGACTTAATCAATATACAAAACGGGAATGCCGGCGGACATATCGCGCATCTGGGCGGCGCATTTGCGGGCTTTGCATTTGTGAGACTACTTCAGAACGGCACTGACTTATCAAGGTATTTTTACAGCATCTCGGATGGCATCGGGAAAATTTTCCGTAAGAAAGAAAAACTGAGCGTCAGCTATGTCAATCCGGGTAAGAAAAAAGAATACGCCTCCGCATACAGCACTACTCAGCAGAAAAAATCCAATCAGACTTCGCCGCCGTCCGACAAGGCCAGCAAACAGGAACAACTGGATGCCATTCTCGATAAGATTAACCGCTCGAGTTATGAGAGCCTGTCGAAAGAAGAAAAAGAGTTTTTATTTAAAATCAGTCAAGAAGATTAACTTATCTTAGTGCGGCATGAAATTTCTGAAGTGGCTCTTATCGTTTACCTCCCGGAGTGTCAATATCCTGTTTGTAACAGGTTTATTACTCAGTCTGATGGCTTCGTATATCAGTCCCGCAAAATTATGGATACTGCCTTTTGTGGGCATGGCACTCCCGGGACTGCTGCTCGCTAATATTATCTTTGTCATCATCTGGATTATCCGCAGACGCTATTTTGCAGTGGTCTCCCTGCTGGCAATTGCCTGCTGCCTGCCTCAGCTATTCCGGCTTTTTGCCACTAATATCGGCAGTGCGGACAACAAAACGGATGGCAAAATCATCAAGGTGATGAGTTACAATGTGCGGGATTTTGACTTATACAACTGGAGTGAAAACATACATTCCAAAGAGAAGATTTTTGAAACCATTCAGGAAAAATCTCCGGATATCATTTGTTTTCAGGAATTTTATAACGACACCACGGCATCTTTCAGCACTATTAAACAATTACAGTCTTTAGGATACACGCATTATTTTTTCACAAGAGAATTGGTGCTGCGCGGCACGGATGAATGGGGCATCGCCATATTTTCGAAACATCCGATTCTCGAACATGGCACCATTATCAAACAAACTTTTAAAACCGGCTACGGCCGCAAGCCATTTAAAGGATTATATGCGGATATCCGCATCGGCGACAGCACGATTCGTTTCATCAATGTGCATCTGCAATCTATCTATTTCGGGTTGCAGGAATACGAAACGATTGAGGAATTCCGCTCTACACAGAACCTGGATGAACATGGCGCCCGCAGCATTTTCCGGAAGCTGAAACGCGCCTTCGAACGCAGGGCGGAACAGGCGGAAGAGCTGAAAGCCTTCATCAACCGACAAACCAAACCGGTGGTGGTGTGCGGTGATTTTAACGACCTGCCGAATTCGTATGTAGCCAACTATATCAGCAAGGGAATGCAGGATGCATTTCTGGAGCGCGGATTTGGCATCGGGCATACCTATAACGGGAAAATCCCATTTCTGCGCATCGACTATCTGCTCACCACGCCGCAGTTTCGGATACATCATTTTGAAGTAATTAACAATCCCATTTCGGATCATTTTCCGGTGTACATGGAATGCAGTATCTCAGATGCCAAGACAAATAAGAAAGAGTAAGTATCAATGAATCGTATCGCTGATGGAATAGCGGTTTTTTTCCGACCCATTGCGCGCTATCAATTCTCCGAGAAATCCTGCGACGAAGAGTTGCACACCGACAATAATAGTCAGAATACCGAGGTAGAAGACCGGCCTGCTCGCGATGCCCACCTGACCGAAAATCGTTTTGGTGATGGTGAGATAAAATAAAATCAGAAAACCTGCAAAGAATGACAGAACACCTAAGGTGCCGAAAAGGTGCATCGGACGTTTGCCGTATTTGCTCATAAAGGTAATGCTCATCAAATCGAGGAAGCCATTGATGAAGCGCTCCAGGCCGAATTTGGTGGTGCCGTATTTTCTTTCGCGATGCTGCACCGCTTTTTCTGTGATCCTCGTAAATCCGGCCCATTTGGCAATGACCGGAATGTAACGATGCATCTCGCCGTATACTTCTATCGACTTCACCACTTTGCGCTGATAAGCTTTCAGTCCGCAGTTGAAGTCGTGGAGATTGTGGATTCCCGAAACATAACGCGTAGCGGCATTAAACAATTTGGTAGGTATTGTTTTGGTAATCGGATCGTAGCGTTTCTTTTTCCAGCCTGACACCAGCTGATAATTTTCTTCCGTTATCATGCGGTATAATTCCGGAATCTCATCCGGCGAATCCTGCAAATCAGCATCCATGGTAATGACCACATCTCCCTGTGCTGCCTCGAAGCCGACATGTAGCGCGGCAGATTTGCCGTAATTGCGCTGAAACTGTATGCCGCGGATAGCAGGATTGGCGGCGGCGGCTGACTTAATCACCTGCCAGGAATTATCTGTACTGCCGTCATCGACCGCAATAATCTCGTAAGAATATTGCTTCTCTGACATAACACGTTCTATCCATGCAAATAGTTCCGGCAAGGATTCCGCTTCGTTGAGCAATGGTATGACGACAGATATATTCAATTATTCTTTTTTTATGATGATGGCTAATATCAGGGAAATAAAGATACCGATTCCACTGTATAACATCACCAACATGGTAAGGGCACCCTTTGGCACCAGTTGATTGCCGGTAACTTTGGAAAAGATGGAATAAAAAGTACTGACAAAAATTGCCAACACCAGACTTGCCATCCAGCCTCCTAAAAATCCCTGCATCAGAGAAAGTTTATTGCCCTGAATTTTTTTTGACAACACTTGTGTCAGTGCAACGGCGAAAAGGATGGAAGTAATTTGCAGCACCATTGCCTGCGGCCTCCCGTACGGCATTTTTTTAGCATAAGCCAACATAAAAAATGCCGCGAAGAACAATGTAGAGAACAACGCAGAAAACAGTGTAATCATAATACCTGTCAGTACGCCTCTGGGATTGTTATCTTGTTGTTGAGCAGTCATTCGGGAATATTATTGCAAATGATTAGGTTAGTATAGTTACGGTGTTACCGGAAAAAACGGCTTTCACTTTTCCTTTCAGTGGTGTGCCGATATACGGGGTATTTTTTGATTTTGAACGGATATCCTTTTCTGTGAATGTCCACGCTGTATCAAAATCGAGCAGTGTCATCTCTGCAGGCGCCGCCTCTCTGATGCTGTTGGATTTGCCAATAATGCCGGCTGGTGCCGAAGACAACCAGTTAACCAGCTGTTCTCTGGAAAATCGTTCGCCCAGATGCTGCACCAGCAGTCCGAAGGCTGTTTCCAGGCCTATCATGCCGTTTTCGGCATATTCAAATTCCACATTTTTGTGGTCGATATCCAATGGGGTGTGTTGGGTAGAAATGGTATCAATCGTGCCGTCTTCAAGTCCCTGCAACAATGCTGCTCTGTCTGCTTCCGTCCTCAGCGGCGGAAACACCTTGAAGTTGGAATCAAAATTACTGACCGCCTCTTCCGTACTCACCAGATGGTGTACAAACACGGAACAGGAAATCTGCAGTCCGTCCTGCTTCGCTTTTCTGATTAACGCCACACTTTCACTCGCCGAAATTCCGGCCATATGCAATTTGCCACCGGCATAGCGCAACAGTTCGACATCGCGCTGTACGATGCTATATTCCGATAAATTGGTGATGCCTTTCATACCCATCCGAACCGACCGCTCACTTTCATTAACCTGCCCTTCTCCTACCAATGTCTGGTCGTACGGCATCGTCATGATGAGTCCGCCGAAAGGCTGCACATACTGCAAAGCCCGCATCATCACGCCGCTGTTTTTCACAGCTTGCGGCATGTCCGAGAAAGCCACTGCGCCTGCGTGATGCATGTCGTACATCTCCGTCGGCGTCTTGCCATCAAAATTTTCAGTGATTGCTCCTATCGGCAAAATGCGGATACCGGTCTGCTTCGATTGCTGAATAATATATTCCACCTGAGCCTTGCTTTGTGTAATCGGGTGATTACCGGCAATCGCGCAAATGGTGGTAAACCCGCCCGCCAGTGCCGCTTTAGCAACAGAACGGATATCCTCTCTTTGTTCAAAACCGGGATCAGCAATATGGACATACAAATCACAGAAACCCGGAGACATATAGCATCCTTCCCCATCTATCACTACTGCGTCAACGTCGGTGATGGAACCTTCCTTCACCTGCTGTATTTGTCCGTCTTCAAGAAGGATATCGACTTTTTTCCCGTTAAAGGGAGACGCTGCATCGAGGATTGTACTATTTCGGATTAGATGTCTCATCATAATTTGGCTGCCATCGGATTATTTCCAGTACCTGATTAACAGAATTTCTGTCAATATAAAAATCAGGGACAAAATTACGCAAACTTTCCATAATAAAATGCCGTCTTTTATTTGTTTTACGTGCGAAGCGATATTTGCCTGCGTATTTTCGAGTATTTGCTGATTTTTTCCGGAATAGCGTTGCTTCAGTTTGTCTTTATCTGTAAAAACAAGCTGCGATTCCGACCTGTCAAAATTGAATGCCGTTACCTTTAGCGGATTATTACCGGCCATCACAGTATAATGTCCGGCTTCCGGCAGGGTGGTATTCACTCTCAGCAGGGTGGTATTGCCCAGACTTCGGTTTTCGGGAATAAACTCATTATTTCCATTGGTCATTCGGTAAACCTGTTCCTTTATCCTGGCAGAATCTTTCACTTCAATCAGTTCATCCTTCCCGATAACATAATACAACGGCGCCGACTGCTTCCTGAACACGGCGGCATTATACAACAAGGGTGGCAGCAAGGCACTCACGGCAAGCTGAGAAAAATCGGTATGCAGTGGCACTGCCTGCAGATAGACATAGCCGTTGCCGGCATCGTATCGGGCTGCCAGCGGAGCTCCCGTATTGGTATAGAGCAGTGCGCTTTCCCTGTGCCCGGCATCCGACTCTATCGGGTAAAATGCTGATATTGCAGGCAATTCGGGATTCTTCGGCATTTTCACAAACACGCTTTTCCAGATGTTGTCTTCCGTATTCAGTCCGGTCACCGCGCCTTTTTTCCGTTGCAGCTGACCGAGATTGGCCACCTGATTAGCAGATAAAAAATTGTTGTATCCCGACAGCGAAATCTCTTTTCCCGGAATCACATACACTATACCACCGCCGGCCAGATATTCCTTCAGCACGGCAGCAAGCCCGCTGCTGATATCGGACAATTCATTCA
>JADLAH010000167.1 GCA_020848315.1 Chitinophagales bacterium
AGTCCGAAATTCACCTCTCCGAAAACCGGCTTATTGGTTTCCACATAAATCAGGGTACGTTCTTCTATCGTGTATGTTTGATGGCGGATAGACTCGATGAGCGCCGATATTTCTTCTTTGTGAATATCCGCCAGAAAGCCGAGTCGCCCCATATTGATACCGGCCACCGGCACCTGACTATCGCGCACCAGATCCAGCGTATCCAGCAAAGTGCCGTCTCCGCCGAGCGTAATCAGCAAATCTACCGAGGATTTTACTTCCTTATAATTCTTAAAAGTGGCGTATTTCTGTTTGGGCAGATATTTCTTAACAGACTTGTAGTAGGTTTCAAAAAAGGAGAATGACATGTTGTGTTCATTCAACTGCGCCACCAGTTCCTGCAAATACGGGATATGCTCTTCTTTTAAAACTCTGCTGTAAATTCCTACGGTCATGGGTGGTACGCGGCGGCGCTTTATAGTGGTTGTTCGAAATGTAAATATACACCTTTCTGCAAATATCTGTTGACACTGTATTCAATGCGGAGCAGCTTGCTGTTGAAGGTCACGAGGTTTAATCCGACGCCATAGCCAAACTGCCATTTGTTCTTGTACTGGTTGTTGGCGGTAAAGTAATTATCCCACACATAGCCGGCATCAAAATATGCCGTGAGATACAGATTAAAAGGAAGATAAGCCAGTGATGTATTCAGGATGGCCGCGTTCTTGATTTGCAGTTTTTTGATTTTCTTCAGTTGAAAGTCGAATACGCGGAATCTGTATTCATTTTTAAACAAGAGAAAATGCTGCCCGTCCATTACGTTGATTTCATAGCCGCGGATGGCATTTTCCTCATATCCGAACGACTTTATGGGCTGCAGGTTATACGGTTGCCGCATTGGCCAAGAGGTTTGCCAGCGCACCATGCCTGCAGCGGAGAATTTCGGATGTTTCTTCCACAGGAAATACTTGCTGAACTGAAATCCCAATGTGGTCATTTTGGTTTTCATAAAACCAAGACCATAATTGGTGAAGTTCATCGACAGATACCATCCGCTGGTCGGATAGGTGCGGATATTGCGGTAGTCGGCTTCAAATTTGTATTTGATATGCAGGGCATGCTGATTCAGCGCATCGCCCAGAAAATAAGCGGGATTGGCCCTTCTCACGGAGTCGCTGATGACGGTATAGCTATAGCCTGCGGTGAAAAAATGCGTCTGATAAAATTTCTTCCTCAGCGACACCTGCGGCACAAACTCAATGCGCTGCATCTGCCACGAAGTGCCGAGATCCATAAACGCGAGTACATCATTCCGCGTATCAAAGGCTATTCTTTTACTGCGCAGCATCCCGAAATAAAGGGAAAGTCCCACCCTTTCCTTCTTCCTGTTGAACTGCGGAATCGTGTATCCGACATCGAACCGCTGGGCAAAGCCGAAACTGAATGCGAAATTAAAACGGTCATTGCGCCCGGTGAAATTGTCCCAGTTCACCTGCGCGCCATACTGCAATCGTTTGAAGTCATGGCGATACTGTCGCCACCATTCCGCCACGTTACGGTCGGCAAACCGTATAATCGGAGCGGGCATGATCGCCCACCGTTCGCGCACTTTTATCACCAGATCCAATGCATCATCTTCCCAGTTACGGATATTGATACTGACATCATTGTATAGCTTGAGATTGAAAATATTGAGTCTGTTCTGCAGCAACACTGCGTCCATATCCGCGGCGGGAAAGGAATCATTTTCGTGTACCGTCATTTCGCGCAGAATGACAAAAGGCTTGGTTTTCTTATTGCCTTCAATATAAATTTTCCTGACTTTGAGAAAGTAAGTCGTGTCCTGTGCAGATGACAGAAACGTCGTTAAACAAAATACAGAAAAGAGTAGGTACTTCAATCGCAAAAATTCAGCATAAAGGTACAAGAATAAATCTGCTATCGGCCATTTCATTTTTGTGGAAATGTGCAGAACTCAATCACTTAGCCATCAGTGATACAGAAAAAGCGCGATTATCTGACCGAACATACCCACCAGAAATCCGCTGTAGACTTCATTCAGCGTGTGTGCACCGAGGTACATGCGGGCGGAAGCCACCGCACCTGTCAGCACGACTACCAGCAACAACAAGTAACTGACATCTGTCTGCGAAAACAGCAGCAGCAACATCACGGAGGTGAGCACGCCGCTGATACCGACCATGTGAAGACTGATTTTATGAAATACATTGATGAAAAAAGCGAGCAACAACGATGCCACAGCACCCATCATAAAGACGCCCATCATGAACGGGAAATTGGTTTTTTTCACCGCCATATATGCCCAGATATAAAACACGATTGTAGCAATCATCGGGATGATGCGCTGCTTGGTATCCGGCATTTCCAGACTTTCAATAAAGCCGAGTTTCTTCATCAGCAGGATGGTGATGGCTGGAAACATAAAGGAATTGATAAACACCATCGCTATCAGCATCTGTATCGGCATGCCGGCAAATGAATACGGATTGGTATACAGCAACAGCAACAGCATCCACGTTGGCAGCAACAGCGGATGCAATATATAGGATAATATTCTGGCCAGTATTCTAATCACTTTTTCTTTATTCAACAAACACCGGGTTGTCCGGGTTCTGGTTTATAATTCTTTTCTCAGGCGCGCCACCGGAATATTCAGCTGTTCACGGTACTTGGCTACTGTTCTGCGGGCAATATTGTATCCTTTTTCCTTCAGTTGCTCGGTGAGGAACTCATCGCTGAGTGGTTTGGATTTATCTTCCACGGCAATCAGATCTTCCAGAATTTTCTTCACTTCACGGGTCGACACTTCTTCTCCGCTTTCCGTCTGCAAGCCTTCTGAAAAGAAGTGTTTCAACGAGAATACACCAAATTCTGTCTGGCAATATTTGCTGTTCGCCACCCTGGATACCGTAGAAATATCGAGTCCGGTTATTTCCGCGATATCCTTCAGGATCATCGGACGCAATTTCATTTCGTCGCCGCTCAGGAAATATTCTTTCTGAAAAGTAACAATAGCTTCCATCGTCACAAACAACGTATGCTGTCTTTGCTTGATGGCATCGATGAACCATTTGGCGGCATCTATTTTCTGTTTGATGAACACGACTGCTTCCTTCTGCTTTTTATCCTTCATATTGCCCTTTCCATAGGAAGTGAGCATCTCCTTGAAGGAATCGCTGATGCGCAGATCCGGCGCGTTTTTCCCGTTCAGCAATACTTCAAGTTCTCCGTTGTTGTTCTCCACCGTAAAATCGGGGATGATAGTCTGATGATTGACGGAAGATGTAGAAGCCGATGAGCCGCCTGGCTTTGGATTCAGGTGCAGGATGATATCGATAGCGGCTTTCAGCGTAGCCTCGTCAATATCCAGCGACTTCATCAGTTTGTCGTAATGTTTTTTGGTAAAGGCATCAAACTGCTCGTTGATGATGCGCAATGCCATTTTCACCTGAGCATTCTGCTCTCTTCGCTCGAGTTGTATTTGCAGGCATTCCTGCAAATTGCGGGCACCCACGCCCGGCGGGTCGAAGCGATGTATCATTCGCAGCACTTCTTCAATCTCTGCTTCGGTGGTGCTCAGATTTTTCTGAAAAGCCAGGTCATCCACGATGGCGTCGAGCTCTCTTCTCAGGTAGCCGTCGTCATCAATGCTGCCAATCAACTGGTCGGCAATCAGCCATTCCTTTTCATCCAGATCGAGCAAATGCAATTGCTCATCTAGGAAGTCATGGAAGGATTTGCCAACGGCTAATGGCGTATGTTTTTTATCTTCTTTGCCTTTGTAATCATCGCCGGCATCGTTGTTGTAATCGTAATCGTCTTTGGTATATTCCTGCACATCCAGGCTATCCGCGAAATCATCGTCATCACGGCTATCTTCATAGGTATCATCCTCGTCATCGCGGATTTGTTCCGGTTCAGAAAGGTCCTCCCTTTCATCATAATCAGAGATACTTTCTTCGAGTGCCGGATTGATTTCCAGTTCTTCCTTGATACGCTGTTCCAGATTAGCCGTAGGCACCTGCAACAACTTCATCAGTTGTATCTGTTGCGGTGACAATTTCTGCAATAATTTCTGGGATAGGCGTTGATTCAGCATGCGTGTAACAGTAATTTATGAATAAGCCGGAATTTAAAACTCCGCATTTTTGGGTGTTCTAGGGAAAGGAATCACATCACGGATATTACCCATTCCGGTAACGAACAGCACCAGTCGCTCGAAGCCGAGACCGAAGCCCGCATGCGGGCAGGAGCCGAACTGACGGGTTTCGAGATACCACCAGATACTTTCTTCGGGAATACCGACTTCCAGTGCTCTGTTTTTCAGTTTTTCATAATCATCTTCCCGCTGGGAACCACCAATGATTTCACCGATACCCGGGAAGAGCACATCCATCGCGCGCACGGTTTTTCCGTCTTCGCTTTGCTTCATGTAGAATGCTTTGATATGTGCAGGATAGTCGGTCAGAATCACCGGCTTTTTGAAGTGCTTCTCTACGAGGTAGCGCTCATGCTCCGATTGCAGATCGGTGCCCCAATCCACCGGGTACTGAAATTTCTTTTTGGCATTTTTCAGAATATCCACTGCGGCGGTATAGGTCAGTCGCTCAAAATTATTCTCCACCACAAACTTCAGTTTATCCAGCAATCCGAGTTCGCTGCGCTCTTGTGTCGGCTTCTGCTTCTCTTCTTCCGCAAAGCGCGCATCGAGGAATTGCAGATCGTCGGCACAATTATCCAGCGCATATTTCACCAGATACTGCAGGAAATCTTCCGCCAGATCCATATTATCCTGCAAATCGTTGAAAGCCACTTCCGGCTCTATCATCCAGAACTCTGCCAAATGGCGGGAAGTATTGGAATTTTCGGCACGGAAAGTCGGACCGAACGTATAAATCTTGGATAATGCCATCGCCCCCAGTTCTCCTTCCAGCTGTCCGGATACAGTGAGGTTGGTTTCTTTCCCAAAGAAATCCTGTGTATAATCCACCTTACCATCTTCTGTTTTCGGAGGATGTACAGGATCAAGTGTTGTCACTCTGAACATTTCGCCGGCACCTTCAGCATCCGAGCCGGTGATAATCGGCGTATGCAGATAGAAGAAACCGTGGTCGTTGAAATATTTGTGAATGGCAAAAGCCAGCGCGTGGCGGATACGGAAAATCGCGCCGAACGTATTGGTACGTGGACGCAAATGCGCTTTCTCCCGCAAAAATTCAAAGGAATGTTTTTTAGGCTGAATCGGATACTTTTCCGGATCCGCTTCTCCCAGCACTACGATTTTGCTCACCTGCACTTCCACTTTCTGGTTGCCCATGGAAGCAATCAGCTTGCCATACACTTCGAGACAAGCACCTGTGTGAATGCGGGCAAGTATATCTTCGCTCACGGCATCTGCCTCCACAACGGCCTGAATATTATGAATGGTCGTACCGTCGTTTATATTGATGAAAGTAACGTTTTTACTCTGACGTTTGGTGCGCACCCATCCTCGCACCACCACTTCACTGTCCAGTCTGGCCTCTTCTAGAATCTGTTTGATATACACTTTACTCATAAGGTATGTATTGATGTTCAAAAATACGTGTTTTTATCAGTGTATGGCATATCCACTTCAAAGATTATGGTGATTTAATGCACGCTTCATCTTTTTTAACCACTATTATCTGCGACTGCCGGTGGCGAAAAACCGTTTTAGAATTACAGGAAAAGAGTATATTTACCACAAAATTTATAGGACATGAGTTATATTCCAGTGTTAGACTTAGCGGATTATTTATCCGATGACGCGGCCAGAAGAGAGCGTTTCATTCAGGGATTCGGCAAGGCATATTCCGAAATCGGATTTGCGGCCATTGATAATCATGGCATTCCGCAGACATTGATTGATAAATACTACCATCAGGTGGAGCAGTTTTTCGCACTGCCACTGGACACCAAACTCAGCTATGAAAAAATAGAATATGCCGGACAGCGCGGTTATACTTCCTTCGGAAGAGAAAAAGCAAAACAAAGCGAAGTCGCCGACCTGAAGGAATTCTGGCAGGTAGGTCAGTATATCGAAGATGGCGAAGTGATGCCGGCGGCCGACTATCCCGACAATCTGGAGGTGGCGGAGTTGCCTGAATTCAATGAAACAGGCCGTCAGCTCTACAAAAGTTTTGAAAACTCCGGCCGCCATTTGCTGCGCGCCATCGCGGAATACCTGCATCTGGACGTAAACTATTTCGACGCGAAAATACATAATGGGAACAGCATCCTGCGCGCCATCCACTATCCACCGATTACGCAGGAACCGAAATCCGCTATCCGTGCGGAAGCACACGAAGACATCAACCTGATTACCTTGCTGGTAGGCGCTTCTGCCGACGGACTGCAGGTTCAGGATGTGGACGGCAACTGGCACGACGCCAAGGCCGAACCTCATCAGATCATGGTGAATGTGGGCGATATGCTGCAGCGCCTGTGTAACAACAAACTGAAATCCACCACTCACCGCGTGGTGAATCCGCCGAGAGAAAAATGGCATACACACCGCTATTCCATTCCTTTCTTCCTGCATCCGCGCAGCGAAGTGAAACTGGATTGCCTGGAAAACTGTGTGGATGAGGCGCATCCGCTGGCGTATGCACCCATTACCGCAGGTGAGTATCTGGACGAACGTTTAAGAGAAATTGGCCTTAAGAAATAATTTCCGAAGCCAATCAGCTAACTGTACAATATGCCCTCAGCCTTTTCCATAAAACTCGGAGACTTCTTATACAAGCATGCATTTCCGGTATACAATATCATTTATCCTTTTTTCAAACGAAGACAGGACAAGCAGGAAATTGCGCTGATGCAGCAATATATCCGGAAAGGAGATATCGTGCTGGATATTGGCGCGAACATTGGCTTTTATACCCGCATTTTATCGGAACTGGTGGGTGACACGGGAAAGGTATATGCTTTTGAGCCGGATAAACAAAACTTCGCGTATCTGCAGCAGAATGCAGGTCACCTGAGGAATGTGGTATTCCACAATAAGGCGGTAAGCAATAAAACCGGCAAGATTACGCTGTATCACTCCGACTTGCTGAATGTAGACCACAAAACCTATCCGACGGAACACTACACTTCCACGAGTGAAATTGAATGCGTGGCAATGGATGACATCATCCCCGACCACAAAGTGGATTTCATCAAAATCGACATTCAGGGCTACGAGTATGCCGCCTTTCAGGGAATGGAGCAGCTATTCCGCAAGAATAAAAAATTGAAAATCATCACGGAGTTTTATCCGTTGGGAATGGAGCGCGCAGGCGTGGATTATCTGTCATTTTTTGAATTGCTGTGGCAACATGGGTGCAGTGTACTTAAGCTGGAAGATAATCAATGGAGTGAATTCACAAAATCGGATATCGCAACATATACTTCCGTGAAAGACGAATATACTTTTGTAGACTTACTGATTGAGAAAAAGTAAAAAATATGGCAAAAAAGGTTCCTGTAAAAAAGACATTTACGCCAAAGCCCACGGTGAAGGCTGATAATAAAAGCAATGCTGTTTCGTCCAGTATTTTTGATGGACTGGAAAAGCATTTTGCATCTCGCAGAAAGTTTTATGTTTTCGCATTACTGCTGATAACGATATTGTTTTCTTTTTTGTGTTTCGACACCAAAATCTCCACGGCCAATGACGATGCGCTATATATCGAAGCGGGCGCAAGCTACGCAAAAGATTTTTTCGGCTACTTCTACCTCGCCAATGCGCCGCTGTATCCGATGATCCTCGGGCTGCTGATTAAAATCTTTGGTGTAAAACTACTGGTGCTAAAACTATTCTCCGTAGTATTCTTTGTGGCCGCCATCTATGTCATTTTCAGGGCATTTGAAAACCGGATTCCCTATGTTGTACTGATTCCATCGCTGTTGCTTACCGCCATCAATTTTCCGTTTTTGATGTATGCGAGCCTTACTTACACAGAAACGTTCTCTTTGCTGGTATTCGGTGCCTGCCTCTGGTGGCTGTTCCGGTTTTTTGAATCCACTGAGAAGGAAGGCTATCAGATGAATCAGCAGCTACCACAATTTCTGATTATCGGCTTTTTATTTTTCTGGATGATGATTACGCGGAATGTGGCGTTAGCTGCCATCGGCATACTGGCGGTATTTTTTATTTACCGAAAGAGATTTGCAGAGGCCGCTGCATCCGTTGTCAGTTTTGGTATATTTTATCTGTTGTACCGGCTGACCCTGAAATATATCTGGAAAATTGACGGATCGCAATTCGCGTCTCAGGGCAAGCTGATGTTCCAGAAAGATGCTTATCAGCCTCAATTGGGCAATGAAACGATGTGGGGGTTTGTTATCCGTTTCTGGGAAAACTGCCAGATATACATCTCCTCCAGATTCTATTATGTATTGGGCTTCAGGGAAGAAATGTCGCCCAACAGCATTGCATTGAC
>JADLAH010000168.1 GCA_020848315.1 Chitinophagales bacterium
CTTGGCTACCAGATAAGTATTTTCGGTATCAAAGAAATCTACCACGCCTGCTTTTTCCTGCTGGAAAGCCCACTGTACCAGTTTTCTCGCACTGCCGAGTTGCGGCACCTGCGACATATTCTTAGACAATACCACATTTTTAATCAGTCGCTGAGATTTGGCTGATTTGTCAAAATCCGCTGCTGTCTGATTTTTCTGCTGGAAATCCACGGCCTGATCATACGCCAGTTTTTCTGTCTCATTACCCGGCACCAGTTCCACTACGAAATCCGCAAACTTCGTTACTGCTTTCGGCGCTTTCGCGTCAATCAGCAGGATTACATGCAGGCCATAACCAGTTTCCACCTTCGCGATTTGTCCCGGCGCCATACCTTTGTAAAACACCTGATCGTTGAATTCAGGCACCATTTGTCCGCGGGAGAAATAGCCTAAATCGCCGCCTTTATTTTTAGAACCTTCGTCCAGTGAGTTTTCTACCGCCACTTGTCCGAATGTTTTCTGATTGGAGTTAATCACACGAATGAGACTATCTGCAAGCGTGTTCGCTGCTTTTTTGTCCGCTTCTGTTCCTTGTCCCAGTGACAGCAGGATATGCGCTGCACGCACGGTATCCGGCGCGATTTTGCGGTCGATGATTTTAGTGAACAGATAGTAATTGCCTTCTGTGTACACGTTGGTCAGCGTACCTACCGGCAGAGAGAATAAGGTATCCGCATTGCGCACTGTTTGTGCCAGTTCTTCTTTGGAGTAATACGCCAATTGTGCACCCTGCTGAGAGTTGCGCGCGATGAAGGCGGAATCGTTTGGTAAAGACGCCAGATAATCATTGCGCAGCGTATTGATTTTCTGCAATACTTCCGCCGTATCATCTGCAGATGGCACTACATCAAAAGCCACTACATCCACCACACGGGCAGCTTCCTGTTCGAACAGCGCCGCGTGATTTTTGATATACTCGTTGATTTGCGCATCTGTTACTTTGTATTTGTCATCCGGCAGAGAAGTGTAGGGAACACTCAACACGCCGACTTTGGCAGCTCTTCCGGAGTTCACCACTTCCTTCGCCATGAAAGTTGGCATATAGAAAGATTGTGAAACGAGCGACGCGTATTTTTGTTTTACCTGATCATCCTGAATCAGCTTTTCGATAGCTGACAGCATCTGACGGAAGTTGGTTTTATTTTGCTGGTCAATCTGGTCGATATTGGAGATAAACTCGCGGATTTTTCCCTGATTGATCTGACCTGTTTGCTGATCGATGATGTCCGGCTTCACCTGACGCACATTCATCAGGAAACGCTGTGCCAGCGGATGCGGCATGTCGCCCCACATCAGTTCGCCCATCTCGGAAGTGGATACGGACAAACCCAAAGACTGGATAGCGCCTTCGAGCAATCTTTTGGCCAGTATGGAACTCCACACTTCATCCTGAATCTGCGTGCGCACTTCATCTGTGATCTGCATGGATGGGTTGATCATTTTAAGACCTTCTTCATATTCCGCGATATTATCGCTGTATTCTTTGCCCGGAATTTCCGCGCCGTCCACTTCGCCAACGGTAGAATCGCCGCCTCCGCTGAAGAGCGAGTTGCGGTCGAGAGCCGCCTCTAGAATAAATATAAATAGCGCCAAAGCGATGAATCCCACTAAAATCCAGGAACGTTGTCTGATTTTTCCAATAATTGCCATGTTCTAACTACAGTTTTAAAGTCTGCAAAGATACAAGATTATTTGATAATTAGCGAATTAGTAAATGTGAAAATGAAAAAAGGCGGTGCAAAAAATGCAGTTACCGGCTCCAAATGAAGTATTGATAATCAATCTGTTATTCTGATACTCTCAGGACAGGCTGTTGGATATCTGATTTTCCGGCATGTAGTGGGACGGTGACTAATAGTATCGTGCCCCGATGGGTGTACTGCATCGTGCCACGATAATCGTGGCACGATGGGCGCTTCATTTCTCTCACTTACTGTAAATTTTTTTTGATATGACGGTGGTTGCAAACACTAAAAGGTATGTTTATTTTTCAATCACAAAAAATTTATACTTGTCTGTGGTGTCATCAAAGAACAGGCTGTCGTTGTACCATATTTTTTTGATGATGGTACTTTTATCATCAATATATATTGCGCAGCGGATGGTGTCTTCATCTGTTTCGTTTAGCTGCAGGTAGTCGGTATATGTGTGGATGCCATCTTTGCCGTTGTTTTGATTTATTTCCGGAAAAAAATACAACACGTTGGTCAAATCTGCAGCTTGCACCAAACGCAGTTGTTTGGGATTATCAGCAGTGTTGTAATACACTTCTTTTTTGATGTCGTCCTGCTGGTAAAAATGTTTCAGGTATAAGTGTTTCATGTTGGAATGCTTATACGCATATGACTTGCTTTGGTCAAGTAAATCTCTTCCGGAGGCATCTTTAAACTGGACCTTTACTGTCGCATCAAAAACAATACAGCAATCATTTTTTTCTTTGCAGCCTAGCACTATAAATAGTGAAAATATAAATATATAGTATTTCACGGCTTAATTCTTTAAGATTTTATTATTACAGCAATTTTTGTATTTGATTTATGTCGTATTAAATCAAACACTCTGCTAATGTACAATAATATGATAATAAAAACTAAAAAAACTATTCTGATATCATATTTTATTAATCGGCCTCTTTTTCTGATTATTCGCAGGCGGTCATCTATCATTTTTGTATTTGCTGATAAAAAGAGGCTAACGCACGACATCCACTTACAAGACAGATGTTTTATTGATTTTCAGCATCCTGCTGTACCACCATCTTGACGGTTTCAATTTTCGTTTCTGAAACGTCCATGATTTTAAAGGTATACTTGCCGATTTCTATGACTTCATTCTTTTCCGGAATGGTTTCGTGGTAATCGATAATAAAGCCGGACAGCGTATCGTAATCGCCTTCGGGAAGGTCGAGGTTGTAATCTTCGTTGATGCGGTCTATTTCCAGGCGGCCTGACAGGATAAACTCATTTTTGGACAGCTGATTGCCCACGAGTTCGTCTTTGTCGTATTCAT
Source organism: Chitinophagales bacterium (assembly GCA_020848315.1). GTDB lineage: Bacteria > Bacteroidota > Bacteroidia > Chitinophagales > JADIYW01 > JADJSS01. Next base: position 3,049 of record JADLAH010000168.1, read on the forward strand.
CGTCTATCTCTCCGAAAATCTCTTCGAGGATGTCTTCCAGCGTAATGACACCGGCTGTGCCGCCGTATTCATTCACGACCCACGCGATGCTTTTATTTTCCTTGATGAACTCATTCAGCAGTTTCTGAATATGCATGGCTTCCGGCACCACTTTAATCGGCATCAGGATAGACGCGATATCCGCAGGCTTTTTATGCAAATCGAAATGGTGAATATAACCCACGATTTTATCGATATTATCATCAAAAATCAGAATTCGTGAATGGTAGGTTTCAATGATGATTTTCTTGAGTTCCTCCACCGGTTCGCTGATGTCGATTGCCGTAATTTCGCGGCGCGGCACCATGCAATCACGTACCCGCAGCTTTTTAAGATA
>JADLAH010000169.1 GCA_020848315.1 Chitinophagales bacterium
AGTTGCAGAACTTACAGTTGGCCACACACACGTTGGTCGTGTTTACATTGCGGTCTATCTGCCAGGTGACGATATTATCGGGTTTGTGCAGCATCCGCAACTGGTGACCGATGGACATCAGTTCGGGAGTTGGAGCATGTTCGAAGAGAAAAACGGCTTCTTCAATGGACAGAAATTCCAGGTGAAGCGCTTTTTGGTATAATTCAGCTAAGGTCATTGTGATATCTCTAAATGTGTTGAACAAAGGTAAAAGTAAAATGTAATAATAGCGATAAGAGAAAGGGAATATTCTGCCGCTGGGCAGGATAGCCTGTTCTCTGCATCTGTTCCATAACAAGACTGCTGTTCACATGTTTCGGACAACGCTGTTATATTGTTGCATTATTTCATCTACATTTGCACCATGATTCAATACACGAAGATTCCTGTAGAAAACGGACTGACACTTATTCATCATTACGACCCGACCACGCCCTTTGCGGTGGTGAACACCTTATATAAGGTAGGCGCCAAACATGAAAATGAAGACCGAACCGGCTTCGCGCACCTGTTTGAGCACCTGATGTTCAGCGGCAGCAAGCATTTCCCGGACTTTGACACGCCGCTGCAAAAGGCGAGCGGGGAGAACAACGCCTTTACCAATAACGATTATACCGATTACTACGATTCACTGCCGGCTTTTAATATTGAAATGGCGCTGGCGCTGGAAGCTGACCGCATGACGCACCTGAACATCAATAAGAAATCGCTGGAAGTGCAGCGCAAGGTGGTGTGCGAAGAATTTAAGGAAAACTATATCAATCAGCCTTACGGCAACGTATGGCATATCCTGCGGGAAATGGTGTATGAAAAGCATCCGTACAAATGGCCGACTATCGGCAAGGAGCTGCGACATATAGAAGAAGCTACGTTGGAAGATGTGAAGGCTTTTTATAACACCTACTATCAGCCGAACAATGCCATTCTTGTGCTGGCGGGCAATATCGAACTGGAAAAAGCGGTGCAGCTGACCCATCAGTATTTCGGGCATATTCCCGGAAAACCACTGCCGGCGGTACAGCTTTCTGAACCGGAACAGACAAGCGCCAAAGAAAAGACTGTATATGATGAAGTGCCCATCGATATGATTTATATCGCGTTTAAAATGTGCGACCGCATGCATCCGGATTACTATACTGCCGATTTGATTTCAGATATATTGTCGAATGGCAATTCCTCGCGCCTGCACCAGCGACTGGTGAAAACAGAAAAAGCATTTACCACCATTGACGCCTACATCACGGGCAGCAACGACACCGGTATGTTCTGCATCGAAGGCAAAGTGGCGGATGGCTGTGACCTGCAGAAAGCTACCGATTTAATATGGCAGGAGCTGGAGCTGATGTACAACGGCAAAATTGAAGAAATGGAGCTGACCAAATGCAAAAACAAGATGCTGACGTCCAACCATTTTTCGGAATCGAGTCTGCTGAGCCGCGCCATCAGTCTGGCTTATTTCGATTTGCTCGGTGATATCGATTTGATTAATCAGGAAGACAAAAGATATGAAGCGGTGACTGCCGAAGATATCCGTCGCTACGCGCGCTATCTGTTTGCCAGAGAACGCAGCAACACATTGTATTACCTCAGAAAAAACAAGCAGTAAAAACTGCATTACCCAACACCCTATCCTCATGAAAATACCACCGATATATCCGATAGCAGCAGTGCGATTTCCGCGACCGGAAGAACTGACCCTCAAAAACGGCATCCGTGTCTTCGGATTCAATGGCGTGCAGAATGAAATTGTTCGACTGGATCTGGTGTTTGATGCCGGCAGCTGGACGGAATCTTATCCTATGCAGGCGGAATTTACGGCACACCTGCTGAAGAGCGGCACGGCCCTGCTCAACTCATTTGAAATCGAAGAAAAGATTGATTCATTCGGCAGCACCGTGAAATGCACAGCGGGTTACAACACCATCACCGTATCGGTATATTGCATGACCAAATATCTGCAGCAAACACTGGCCTACGTTATCCTTTCGCTGAACGAATGTATCTTCAAAGAAAGCGAGCTGAACAGTCTGAAACAACGCAAAAAAGCAGGCTTGTCGGTCGCACAGGAAAAAAATGACTACATCGCTGATATCACGTTCCGCAAACTGCTGTTCGGTCCGTCACATCCGTACGGGTACGAAAAAACACAGGCGGCCATCGATGGCATCACTTCAGAAATGCTGCTGGATTACTACCGGACTTTCCTGAAGCCGGACAACTGCACCGTTTTTATGGCGGGCAATTACGGCAAAAAAGAAATTGACCTGCTGGACACTTTTATTGGAGAATGGGATAAGCCCGGAACACTGGTAGCTAAGCCTGCCATTATTCCTGATTTGCCACCGTTTGAGCATCCGAAAGTGCACATTCAGAAAGAAAAATCGGTGCAGTCTTCCATTGTTATGGGCAATTTATCGATTCACCGCATGCATCCGGATTTTCCGGCGTTCTTCTTGCTCAACACCATCTTCGGCGGTTACTTCGGCTCCCGACTGATGAGCAATATCCGCGAGGAAAAGGGACTTACCTACGGCATCCATTCTTCGATGAGTCTGCTGAAACACCAGGCTTCTTTCCATATCTCCACCGATACCAATCTGGAAAATACCACCTTGTGTCTGAACGAAATATATGCGGAAATGCGGCGTTTAAGAGAAGAAGAAATTCCGGAAGAAGAAATCAATGTGGCCAGAAATTATATCCTTGGAAAATTCCTGAGCAGAACGGACGGCGCTTTCAACCAGATGGAATCTTTCAAAAGCTATTTTATTGAAAACAGTCCTATCGCACGGTTTGAAGAAATTACGGATAGCATCCGAACATTAAACGGATTATCTTTGCAGCAGACCGCACAAAAATACCTGCAGGAAGACAACATGTATGAAGTAGTGGTAGGATAATATTTTATTTGTAGAATTGCATTATCATAAAATTGGAAAAGCACAGCCAACAGCGTATGTATCTTAAAACAGCATCCAACATATCCCGAACTACCCGTCTGCGCAGCAGCATATTGGCCACTGTTTGCTGTCTGTTTTTTGCTATTCCTGCTTTTTCACAAACTATTTATGAAGCCCCGGTGCTGACCTGTGTGCGCAACCTGACGACAGCGCCTGCGAGTACGGAACTGAACTGGACCGTGCCTTCCACCGTAAGTCCATGTTTCAGTGCCTATGAGATTTACGGCAGCACGGGCAGCGCGGACGGACCGTACACCCTGCTGGCCACCATCAACAATCCTCTGCAAACCTCTGCCCAGATTTTTCCGCCGGCAGTTCCCATTTACAACGGTAGCACCGCCACCATTACGCATTTTTATATGTTGCAGCGCGGTTCCTGCGTGAATCCTGCTGCTCCGCTGAAGGCTACTTCAGATACCCTGAATAATGAAAAACCTCAGCCATTTGTCGCCATTGAGCGCGCCAGCATCATCGGCAATCAGGTGCACCTGAGCTGGTATCCATCCAAAAGCACGGAGGTGATTGGTTATCTGATTTACAATGACAAGGACGGATTTACCACACCGGATACGGTATTGGGCAGACTGAACAACAGCTATATTGACATCGAAAACGATCCGAGTCTGTTTACCATTCGCTATAAAATCCGGGCCTATGAATTCTGCGAAAACGGTGTCGGGTTGCAAGGCAGTCAGACACCCGACTCAGCTGACCACAGAACCATGCTGGCACAGGTAGCAGAACCGGATAAATGTACGCAGACAGCCACCGTTTCCTGGCAGCCTTATAAAATCGGGAGCGCCAGTGTGGTGACTTATGAAATCCAACGCAGTATCAATGGCGGCGCATTTTCGGTAGATGGCGTAACAGATGCCGCCACCACCAACTTTCTGCTGCTTGATCTGCCTTTCCGCGACACGGTGTGTATCCGCATTAAAGCCAATCTGCCGAACGGCAGTTTCGCCTACTCCAACGAGCGGTGTTTCAGCGCGGATGTGATTAAAAAACCAGTGAGTGATTATATCCGCAATATCTCTGTGGTGAATGGAGAAATTGTGATTGAATACAAAGTCGATACCTCGGCAGCCCCTGCAAAGACTATCATTCTGCAACGAAGCAATGATGGAATTGTTTTTATTCCGGTCAACAACACGCCGGTATTTCCGGATGCGAATACGATGATATTCACAGAGACGGGATTGCGCACAGACGCGCAGACTTACACCTACCGGGTGAATCTGCTGGACAGTTGTAATATCACACATTCTTCAGATACGGCCACCACTATTCGCTTAGGCATTAAGGTAAAAAGTAACAATAAGGCGGATATTCTCTGGAGCGGATTCGCTTTAGAAAACATTTCATTCCAATATTTTCAACTGGAAAAAATATCCGGAACGGACACGACGGTAGTAGGCAATTTCAACCGCAATCAGGCCTCCTATGCGGAAACAGCATTGTTTGATTACAGCAAGGATTCGCTGGATATTGTATGTTATCGGGTAACCGCTTATTTCATCAACAACAATGACAAGGCACCGAGAGCGACGCTGCAAAGTTATTCCAACATCGTGTGTGTGACGCCGGAGCCGAAGGCCTTTGCACCACAAGCATTTGCGCCCAACGGATATAACAAGACATTCCGTCCGTTTTTGCTGTATGCATTATCCGATTTCTACGATTTTAAAATCTATGACAGATGGCATCAGCTGGTATTCTCCACCAATGATGTGAACAGCAGCTGGGACGGACAATTCAACGGTGAGCCTGCACCTTCGGATGCCTATACCTATATCATTAAATTCCGCGGAAAAAACAATCAGGATTATACGCAAACCGGCACGGTGATGCTACTCAGATAATTAGGCGGGGATTCTTACTTCGTATTTTTTCTTTGTCTTGTTGGTCAATGTAAGACTTCGTATCCATGGATTGTAAATGCGCAGCATCTTGTAGCTGATATTGTTTTCTTTTGCGATGGCAATCCAGTTGACGGCACTATCCACTTCCATGGTCGTGTATTTCAATTCCGGATAGAGGTCTTCTTTTTCCAGATAGAATCCGAAATCGCGCTGGTTCTGATGAATGATTTTCAACGCGACAATACGTTGTACATAGCGGCTGGTTTCTGTGTTGAGCAGCAGGTGATAATAGGCCGTTTCACCCTGTGATTGCTGCTGTTTGAGCACGCCGGCAAGTCCCATGTTATAGGCTGCCGCGGCGGCTGTCCAGGAGCCTGTTTTCTCTTTCGCATCCCGCAGATAATTGCAGGCGGCCAGCGTCGCTTTTTCCAGGTGATATCGCTCGTCCACTTCGCTGTCCAGCTGCAAGCCGTATTGTGTGGCGGCAGGTTTCATAAACTGCCAGAAACCCGAAGCGCCGGAAGGCGATACCACATAATCCAGGCCGCTTTCCGCCAGCGCGAGGTATTTGAAATCTTCCGGAATACCGGCTTCTTTCAGCAGGCGTTCTATCGTCGGGAAATAGCGGTTCGCGCGTTTCAGCATCAGTATGGTGGCAGATTGCCAGTAAGAATTGACCAGCAACTCACGGTCGAGGCGCTCCCGCACTTCTATATCTTCGAGCGGCACTGTTTCGCCGGCAAAGTCAATATTTTCAGGTAGTTTGACGGCATGTGTGACATTCACCGGCAACGCCATCGTTTCTTGTTTGGCCGTATTTTTTATAAACGGAAAGTAGCGGACAGTGGTGTCCTTGGTAGCAAAAACAAATAATCCCATGGCTGCCGCGGCTACCATAATTCCTCCGAAAAATGCCTTTCTGTTCTTCATCATCCGCATATTTTTTGTTTTAAATCAGGCTTTCCGTTTGTAGACCGGCACCGTGGAACAAGGTTCGCCAAACATCAGCGATTTCACTACAGGCTGCAGCTTTTTGGTAATCTCCAGATACGCCTCGCCAGTCAGCTGTTTAGTGCCGCAACCTTTAATCACAAGGCGCTCCTCCTGATAAGGTGTCACATCCAGTTGCTTTATCTGATGAAGGAACAAATCGTATGCCACCTTTTCCGCATTTCCGAAATGAAAAGAAGCCGCCACCGGCTGCAGATAAGTAGCCACCAACATGTATGCCCACTGTGGAATAATGGCGTCTGTGGAACAATAGACGGCCACTGTTTTACCCTTATACATGGACCAGTCATAAGTTTTCAGTGCGTTGCGAAAATCTATTTCCTTCAAAATCAGTTCTCTGAATAAAAACTGCTTGATATCCAATTCCACAACGGACAAAACATCGGGATAAAACTGTTCCAAATCCAAGGTAATGATACCGCTCTCCGCTACTTTATTTCTCAGTAATTCAGTCATAACGTAATATACTATTTCCTGAAAACAAAGAAACAATTTTTTTGGTTCCGGGGACAATTTTTTCCTCTTGAATAAATATTTCCCTCTGTTTTGAAGTTATGTAAATGTTAATTTGAATAAAAAGTACACCGCTAAATAATTGATTATCAAACATTGTTTTAATTTATTCTATACTTAATCTACATACAAGGTAGACTATATATAGAGTTTATTTTTACTTTTGTCCTGCTAATGACATTTCACTAAAAATTGTAACTAAACACCAACCTATGAAGAAAACATTTTTACTAAGTATGCTGAGCCTGCTCTTGCTGCAACAGCTGCAGGCGCAAACCTACCTCACAGGCAGCATTAAAGACAACAAGGGAGAGGCGCTGGCAGGCGCTTCGGTAGAAGTGAAAGGACAAACACTGTATGCTATCGCGGATACTACCGGCAAATTTCAACTGGAAGCACCTGCAAAAGTGCCATTCACCATCACCATCAGTTTTGTGGGCTACACCTCTAAGGACGTAAAGATTAACAGTTTGCAGCAGCCCGATCTCGACATCGTCTTGTTTGAAAGTCAGGAATTGTCGGAAGTGGTGGTAACCGCACGCCGACGCTCGGAAAGCATTCAGGAGATACCGCTTTCTATCACCGCCGTGAGCGGCGACCTGGTGGCAGAAACCGGCTCTTTCAACGTTAACAGACTAAAAGAAATCGTACCGAATGTGCAATTGTACAGTTCCAATCCCAGAAACACGACATTGAATATCCGCGGACTGGGGAGCACATTTGGACTCACCAATGATGGTATCGATGCGGGTGTAGGATTTTATGTGGATGGCGTATATTATTCGCGTCCTGCTGCCACTACGCTCGATTTTATCGATGTAGAACGCATTGAAGTACTGCGCGGGCCACAGGGAACGCTGTTCGGCAAAAACACTACCGCGGGCGCGTTTAACATTACTTCCAAAAAACCAAGTTTTACGACGGGTGCCAACGTGGAACTGAGCTACGGCAATTTCCAGTTTGTGCAGGCGAAAGCTTCTATCACCGGGCCATTGACCAAAAAAGTGGCCGCCAGATTATCGTTTTCCGGCACGCATCGGGATGGATTGATCAAAAATATTTCTACGGGCAATGCGACCAACACCCTGAGCAACATCGGGCTGAAAGGGCAAGTGCTCTACAACCCGACCAACAAAGTAGCCATTACATTTGCCGCCGATTACACGCGTCAGCGACCGGATGGCTATGCGCAGGTGATTGCCGGCGTTGTGCCGACACTGCGGGCACCTTACCGTCAGTTCAATCAGATTATCGCGGATCTGGGATATACCCTGCCGAGTGAAAATCCATTTGACAGAGTAATTGACCACGACACCCCTTGGCGTTCCGAGCAAGATATGGCGGGCAGTTCCGTGAATGTGGATGTAAAATTAGGTCCCGGTACGCTGACCTCCACCACTGCTTACCGCTACTGGAGATGGGGGCCTTCCAACGACCGCGACTTCACCGGTCTGCCGGTTTTATCTTTATCACAGGCACCATCTAAACACCACCAATGGTCACAGGAAGTGCGCTATGCGGGTGAATTGGCCAAAAAATTGTCCGGTGTATTCGGTGTCTTTATTTTCGGGCAGGATTTGAGAACCAGTCCCTACCACACGGAAGAATCCGGCGCGGCACAGTGGCGCTTTTCACAAAGTTCCACCAGTAGTTTATGGGAAACTCCCGGCTTGCTCGACGGCTACGGCATCC
>JADLAH010000170.1 GCA_020848315.1 Chitinophagales bacterium
ATTTTGTAGAACGGTGCACCTTTAGCACCATGTCTTTGAAGTCTTAATCTTGTTGCCATATAAAAATATGTTTTGTTTTTTATGCCTGCCCGCCAAAGAATGGCATTCAGGGTTTGAAATAATGAGATGCAAAGATACAACTTTTTCGGAAAAAAATACGTGGTGTCGTCGTTGCAGGTGTTAATTTAATGTAAGAATTCGGTCGTCTGATTATGGAATTTTACTGATATTGACTTCTTTCGGCAGGAATTTGCTGGTATCGCCGCCGCCGATGATGATTTCCCGCACGATGGTAGAGGAGATGGCCGACAATTCCGGCGAAGACAAAATCAGGAAGGTGTCGAGTTCCGGTTCCATCATGTTGTTCAGCTGCGCGATGGTTTTTTCATATTCAAAGTCGGCGGAAGAACGGATGCCGCGGATAATATATTTTGCACCACGGGTTCTGCAATAATTAACGGTGAGTCCGGTGTAAGATTCCACGCTCACTTTCGGTTCATTTTTAAAAACGTCTTTAATCCAGGCGATGCGCTGCTCGAGCGGATAGAGATATTTTTTCTGGGTATTGATGCCGATGGCAACCACCACTTCATCAAACAAAGGCAGCGCGCGTGTCACGATATCGACATGGCCCACCGTGATAGGGTCGAAGGAACCGGGGAAGATAGCTATCTTTTTCATTCCCTAAAGGTAACGGCTTCTGATGAATATTGAAAATAAATGGCGCGCTAAATGCAGGTGAACTATTGCCCGGAAAACAAAAAAAATGTCCGGCATCAGCCGGACATACACACACTTCTAAGAATTATTCAACCACATTAACCTTTGATACTGTCAATGATTTTGTTGAATTCACTGTAGCTTTTCAATGGCGCCAGATTCGGGTCATTCAGCGCTTCATTTTTGTTGCTGTAACCATTCCTTACGGCTTCTTTCAGCGATTTCAACGCTTTGAACATTTCGTTGGTCTGCGCGTAAGAACAGGCCTGCTGATACATCGCAGCGGCATAAGTCGCGCGGTGTGCCGCTTTCTCTTTGTCGGCCAGTGCTTCATAGGTTTCAATCCATTTGGCGATGGCTTTTCCGGCTACGTCAAATTTTTTCTCCTGTATGTACTGTGCCGTCATGGCCTGCATTTGTTTGGAGTACGTTTCGAAAGTGGTGGCGTTGATGGCCGGTTTGGCGATAGATAAGAAGACAAAGCTCCCCAGTGCTATCATAAGTGATAACTTTTTCATGGTAATTGTTTTTTTATTTTGGTGATGTTTAAATGTACTGTAATGCGGCTGACTAGTATGCGCTTACAGGCTTGATTTATCTTTGATCTATTTGTCTTGTACAGCGGCAGTTTATTACAAACTGCCTGCTGTTTTCAGACTTTTTAACATTATCAGTCGATGGCGACGAGCTGTCCGTTTTCCATGCGGAATACATAGTGCTCTTTACTGATGCGTACGCTGATTTCTTCATCAATGGAATCTGTGATGCGTTCGTGTTGTGCTTCGAGGCGCTCCTGTGCTTCTTCGAGTTTGCGTTGTGCCTCCTCCAGTTGTTGTTGCGCTTCTTCCAGTGTTTGTCCTTTGCCCACAGTGAGCGGTGGCAGCGGTGGTAATGGAGGCAGTGGCGGCACGTTTACAGCATGTTTCCCGTTTCTGATAGCATCCCAGTTGATAGGCAGATTGTGTTCATCCATGAAGTCTTCCACACGTTCATTCCATCTGATGACTTTCCCTTCCGGCACATACACTTTGATGACGAGTTTTTGATTTCTGAATTTGTTTTTATCGGTGGTCAGTCCGAGGAATGGATCGATGATGAATTTGTTGTTTACCTGATGCATGGTATGTGTCATCGAAGTCGCATTCACTAAGGCTTCTTTTTCAGTCGCGCCTTGAGCGGAAAATTCTTTCACGATAGTAACAGAATCAAAGTTGGACGGATAGATTTCGATGTCTACCGGCAAATGTATTTCCTGATTTTTAGAGAGGAACGCAACGAAATCGCGGAATCCACTGATGTTGATGTTCAGGTCGTCGCCTTTGATATCGGTGTGTGCCATGCTCAGTTCAATGGTATCTAACGAAGTGCTGTAGCTGATAGGTACATTCTGGGTGATTTTTTTGTGTTCCTGGATCAGCTTTTTACCTTCCTGATAGGAGATGTTGAGCAGCAGCAAACCGGTGAAAAATAAACCGACTAATGGCAGTACGATTTGTTTTTTAAATGGTTTTGATTTTTTGGATAACAGATGCACGCCTCCGATGATAACAAGTATTAACGGAATGGTGGATACGAGCAATCCTCCGATGCTGATGAGCCAGCTGTAAGAATTGTCGTTGAAGAAGAATTTAGCAGCGAGTGGTGTGCCGAAAATCAGCGCGATACCGATGCCGATGGCTGCGGCAAACAGGCCGAACAGCAGTGCGATGGCTACGCAGCCAAGTACAAAGATGCCGACCCCGAGCAGGAATTTGAAAAACAATTTCACCAGGTTGCCCATGAAAGCTACTATCTGATGGAGCACGCCTTTGTCTTTCTGGTCGCTGCCGGAAAATTCACTCATCTGGTCTTTTACTTTCTTCTCGATATTACTGAGGTTAATCTGTTCGCCTTTCATCTCCAGTTTCTGAGAAGGTGTCACCGCTTCCGGCATGATAATCCACAGTACGATGTACACTAAGAACGGAGAACCGAATCCAATGAATACAAAGAGAATGAAGGCCAGGCGAATCCAGATCGGATCGCTGATGCCGAAGTAAGCGGAGAGACCGGAACATACACCTGCGATGATGTTGTTGTCCGCGTCGCGGTACAGTCTTTTGCCACCGCTTGCCGCGGCTGCATTGGCTGTAGTATTGGCGCCGGAGGATTGCGCATTTTCGCGCTGCTGAGAGGCTTCCTCATCAAATTCCTGCGGGTTGCCCATCATTTGTATCACTTCCTCGGCATCCGACAAGGTTACGATGTAATTTTTGCCTTTGGCCAGGAACAATTCTGCAAAGCGGGATTCTATATCGCGGATGATTTCATCTTTTTCCTCTTCCTCTTTATAAAAGCTGCGCAGTGCACTGAAATAACCGGACAGTCGTTCGTACGCATCTTCATTGATGTTGAAGATTTGTCCGGCAAGGTTTATATTGAAAGTCTTTATCATGACGTTGTTGTTTTGATTTGATGGATTGGTTTTTCTTAGATAATGTTTATGGTTGTGTGCTCGTAGCGATGTTGGCGGCAGTAGCCAGTTCATTCCAGGTTTCCTTCAGTTCTTGCAGCGCCTGCTGTCCTTCCGGGGTGAGCGTGAAATACTTGCGGGGCGGCCCTGAACTGGATTCTTTCCATTCATAGGTGAGCAATCCTGCGTTTTTAAGTCGGGTGAGCAACGGATATACCGTGCCTTCCACTACCAGCATGTTGGCTGATTTCAGTGCATCCAGAATATCGGAGGCATACACTTCGCCCCGGGAGATGATGCCCAGAATACAAAACTCCAGGATGCCTTTACGCATTTGTACTTTTGTATTCTCGATGCTGAACGCGGATGAGGATGTTGTTGTCATAGGATATATTTTGTGGGTGATTAAGATGCGTTATCCGGATTATTTCTGCAATGATAATTTCATGGAATATACTTTGCCCGGCAGTAAGTTGTAGTGGTAAGTAGACTGCTCAATGAATTTGATCACTTCCTGTTTGGCCTGCTCACTTTCACTGTTGATGTAAGTGATGTATCCTTTTCCGTTCTCTTCGATGATGTAGTCCACATCTACGGTTACGGTTGCTGCCGCTGCATCCTGCAGCTGGTCGTATTTCGCAATATCTTCGGTGAAGTTGATTTTCTCTACTGCGATTTCTTTTTTGCCGGCGCGTACACCTTTTTCGTTTTGAGCTTCGGCGTTTTTGCTGAGTGCAGGTAACATGACAAATGTTAAAGCTGCGATGATTAAGTTGTTCATGGTTATGATTGAATTTTGTTTACCAAGTAATTTACATTGCAAAGATAAGTACAAAGCAATGAATTATGCAATACATAGTACTAAAATTTAACACTTTTATTTTTTAAGTTGTTGATTATCAATGATAAAAATTTTAAACTTTTTTTCGTGCTAACGAATTTTAGCAGAAAAATGCTCCAAAATCGACTATCTTTGCACCATGATGCGAGGTGTTTTTTATCCGATTTTCTTGATTTTTGTCTTGCTGGTGGTTCCCGGTGGCCGGATTTTGGCTGCTGAAGCGAATAATTCACCCTATGATGTCGTGTACAATCATGTGCATTACCTCAAAAAACAGTCTTACGATGAATTACAATCGGCGGAATCATTTAATATCCGCAATAAGAAAAAACGCATTGAAGCCGCTGTACAACTGAAAGAAATTTTTGATGGCAAAGGTGTCAGCATGGATGGTCTGCTGAATAAAATCCCGGACAACGCCGAATATATTGATTCCGCGTCGCGACGTTCCATATACATCATATACAATAAATTGCCGCAGGTATATGTCGAAAAAATCGGCAACAAGTGGTACTATTCACAGACAACGGTAGATGCCTTGCCGGCCTTGTACAAAGACGTGTTTCCGTTCGGTGCCAATATCTGGGCGAAATGGTTTCCGATGCAGCGCGATGAAGTCTATCTGCGATTGCATCCGTGGCAATGGATTGGTATCGGCGTGATATTGCTGGCATTTCTTGCTTGTAATTTCTTACTGCGCTATCTGTTCCGTTTTGTCTTCAATAAAATCCTGTTCCGCAAATATGTGGTCGATCCGAAACGACTGGAAAATCTGAAACGCGTTTCCAATATTTTTTCTGTGTGGGTAGGCGTGAAAGTACTGCATTTACTGGTGCCGACGCTCTTTATCAGCGCCAAATATTCCGTGCCGCTCATCAAAGGGATTGCCTTTGTCGGCGCAACTTTGTTGGTTATTTCAGTATATAAACTCACGGAGTTAATCCTGTTTTATCTGCGTAGCTACACGGAAGATTCCGCTTCTTTGTGGGATGATCAGATAGTGGTCGTGTTACAGAAGTTTTTCAAATTTATCGTCGGATTCCTGGGATTATTTTATATCCTGAATACGCTGGATGTCAACATCGCGACCATCATTGCGGGTTTGTCCGTGGGTGGTTTGGCACTCGCGCTGGCGGCACAGGATACGGTGAAAAACTTTATCGCTTCCGTGATGATTTTTATCGATAAACCTTTCAGAATAGGGGATCTGATTAAAGGCGATAACTTTGAGGGAACCGTACAGGAAGTGGGTTTCCGTTCCACGCGAATAAAAACGGCATCCGACTCGGTGGTGTATGTGGCTAATGCCAAACTCTCCGAAATGATTATTGATAACAAAGGGCAGC
>JADLAH010000171.1 GCA_020848315.1 Chitinophagales bacterium
AGCAATTCATAGGGTATGATTTCCCAATCTGCGATAATGTAATTATTCTGTTTGCGCAACTCGGCTATTTCCGGCCATTCAGCAGCGCCCATTGTACGATGACTAAAGCCTGATTTTTCGGACTTCAACAACAGCGACAGAAAGAGATGATTCCGCTTGTACATATTATCATTCAGATATCGGGTACGGTAAATCCTCAACGCATCCATCTTATGAAAAATAAGATTATATTCCTTGCGGGCAAAAAGAAAGAGCATTTCCACGACCCGAATGGAGAAGTTGAAGCCCGATTTATCTTTTGAATTCACGGGCACATCATTCAGGAATTTCGGCAAACTGAATTTATAGGCACCATTATTCAGATAACTATCCATAAACACCCAGTAGGCGTGATAAATTTTCCATTTTTCCGTAATCTGCGCCACCTGCTGTTTAAATGATTTATGCTCCGTCACCGACTTATATACGCTCAACGCTTCCGGCAAATGATGATTCTGCAGATACAGCTTGAATTCGATTTCTTTCAGCACCAACCAGTTGTAGAAGTTATTGGCGTTAATCATGCCGCTCGACTGCTCCAGCAGTTGCAGACCGCGCTCATATTGCCGTGTATGCAGCAATGCTTTCATGCGATAGAGCAGTACGGCAATCCGTCGGGTGGCAGTTTCTGTATTCGGATGATCATCCATATACTGCGCCGCTTCATCGCACACTTGCTGCATCTTATCCAGTTCATTGCTGTTCTGATAATACGAGAATGCGAGATAGAAATAAAAGAAATCGATCTCCGGATTATTCAGTTCTTTTCTGATGACATATAATTGTTCCAGCTTCTGGCGCACTTCCGTCAGCATCTCATTGGTAACAGGCGAAGCACTCACAAAATCGACTACCGCGCTGTAATAGATATACTTCGCCATCTGTTCCTTTTGTGCCAGTTCCATATACAACAGATAGCGTTTTTCTTCTTCTTTCAGGTTTTTCTTATCGCCTTTCAGCGCGTAGTAGCAAACTAGATAATACGAGTAATTCCTCAGGATATCGTAAAAATTATACTTCTGCGCTTTGCTGAAATTCTCTTTAATCAGCTCATATACCAGGCGATTGGTGCCGGTCATTTTTATAATAATATCCAGGATATGGTTAAACGTCATGCATTCATAATAGGCACGCCCCAGTTCACTGCTGAATACTTCATCCTCATCAAACAACAGGATAGACTTCAGGATTTTCCCTTTAAACCGCGATTTGAGCTGTCGGTAGCGGGCATCTTTTTCGCGGGAATCATACAGATAGGCAGCAGCGGACGCGTCATCGGTGATTTGCCCACTCTCCAGCCCTTCGTATAGCTTGTAATACAAACTCTCGCTTTGCGCATTCAGAAATGTCTTGTCAAATACATCAATTTTTGACAAACGCTTCCTGTTTACGATTTTAACCAATTCTTTTAAAACATCCATATTGTCACATTAACAATGCATATCAAAAATACAATTCACAGTAAATCAATCAAATAAAAAGAATTTTGATTAAAATAAAGGCATATACTTTGTCACAAATCAAGTATCAAATGTAATATAACTCCGTCACTTTACCTATATCTTTGAATCCGCTTAAATAATTTACCCTCAGGGGCTAAGTATCTTAAGTCAGACATACGAAAATATATTTTGCTTTGAGACACCCCACCTTTGTCACAAAAATAAGATATATTACACAACTAATTCACACACAACTAATTGAATTATATTGTTTTAGTTTTTAGTGACACTATATTTACACCATCAATATAGTGTCACATTTTTATGTTTTCTGCAATAGAGTATTGAAAATGTTGCCTGATATTTGTATCACAATCACGCAACAATGGGAATTATTTTAACACTCTTGATCGCCCTCTTCGGCAACTCCGGTATCGTAATCGACGGAAACAGCTACATCGTTAAACAGGATGAAAAATCTATTGTTATCGATGGCAACAGCTATCTTACCACCAACAACGCAAACACTAATGCTCGTATTGTAATTGACGGCAATAGTTTTTAATAAATTTTTCTCCTTTTTTATAGTAGTAGTCAACAATCATCACATCAGGGAAGCTCCTGCTTCCCTTTTTTTTATTTAAAGAGACTACATCTTAATGGGTATGGCGGTCGCAATAAGGTTGGAAGTGGCCTTGGAGAGCAACTTACCATCTGCCGCAAAGAGTTTTGCTTCTGTATGTAATACCGTTTTACCCGGACGCGCCACACGACCTTCCCCTACAATAACATCTCCGGCTTTAGCACTTGCCAGAAAATCGACATTCATATTGATGGTTGCATAACCTACCGGACGCCCAAGCGTAAATCCAGCTGCCCCCATCAACTCATCCAACATCGTTGAGGCAATTCCTCCATGCAAGATTCCAATTGGATTGAGCATGTATGACTCCACTTTGAATTCCATTTTCAAAAAACCTTCTTCCACTTCAATAATTCTGGCGTTCAGCCATTTCATCAATGGATAATCAAACAACCATTCACCTTTTTCTATCTGCTTTTTATAGAATGTTACTCTTTCATTCATCTTATTTATTTTACTTAGGAAATCACCTCGTCGCGGTTAAACTCGGAGGTAAAATGGAATTGTATTTCCGGATAATCCTGCTGGGTAAGGCGCAGAATCCACTCGGAGGTAGCCAAAAACACCGGCTTATCATCCTTATCATAAGCGATATAATTGGATTTTGTACGGATAAATTCATTCAGTTTGGCCTCATTTTCACTGGTCAGCCAGCACGCCTTAAAATACTGCAAGGGCCGGAACTGACAGGAGGCTCCGTATTCATTCAGCAAACGGTACTGAATCACTTCAAATTGCAAATCGCCCACGGTACCAACAATCTTCGCCTGTGTGGTATGCACCGTAAACAACTGCGCCACGCCTTCTTCTGTGAGCTGCGCGATACCTTTTTCCAGTTGCTTCGTTTTCATCGGATCGGTGTTCACCATCTCTTTGAAAATCTCCGGAGAGAAATTAGGGATTCCTTTGAAATACATCATTTCGCCTTCCGTCAGCGTATCGCCGATTTTGAAGTTGCCGGTATCGTTCATACCAATCACATCTCCCGGGTAGGCATCTTCCACAATATTTTTGTCGGATGCCATGAAAGTAACGGGATTACTGAACCGCAATTCCTTTTTAAGGCGCGTATGAAAATAGAATTTATTGCGTTCAAACTTACCTGAACACACCCGCAAAAATGCAATTCTGCTGCGATGGTTCGGATCAATGTTCGCATGTATTTTAAAAACAAATCCGGTCATTTTTTCTTCGGTCGGCATCACCACTCTCGTATTCGTATTTCGTCCTCGCGGAGATGGCGCAATTCGAATAAATGTTTCGAGCAACTCGCGCACCCCGAAATTATTCACCCCGGAACCGAAGAACACCGGCGCAATCTCGCCTGTTTTGTATTTTTCTTCATCAAAAGTTTCATACACGCCATCGATCAGCTCCACATCTTCGCGCAATTTGGCGGCATCCCGCTCGCCGACCTGCTTATCCAGTTCTCCATCATTCAGATCGGAAATCTGCACAAATTCCTCTTCCACTTTAGTACCGGAAGCCCTGAACAAATTCAACTGTTTATCATAGAGATTATACACTCCTTTGAAGTGAGTACCGCTGTTGATAGGCCATGATAAAGGGCGTGTTTTAATGAATAATTTCTGTTCCAGTTCATCCAACAAATCGAACGGATCTTTTCCGTCGCGGTCCATTTTATTGATAAAAACAATCACAGGTGTATTACGCATGCGGCAGACTTCCATCAGCCTTTCCGTCTGCATCTCCACCCCTTTCACACAATCCACCACCAGAATTACGCTGTCAACCGCCGTCAGTGTGCGATAGGTATCTTCCGCAAAATCCTTGTGGCCGGGCGTATCCAGCAGATTGATGAGCGTCCCCTGATATTCAAACGTCATTACAGACGTAGCCACCGAAATACCCCGCTGTTTCTCAATCTCCATAAAGTCGGAGGTGGCGGATTTCTTAATCTTATTGGATTTCACCGCGCCTGCCGTCTGAATCGCACCACCGTAAAGGAGGAACTTTTCCGTGAGCGTGGTTTTACCCGCATCCGGGTGCGATATAATGGCGAACGTTTTCCGTTTTTTTATTTCTTCTGCTATCGTAGACATAATCCTATCATTAGGTGGCCGAAAGGCGCTGCAAAAGTACGGAATAAGGGCACAAAAACCGCGCAATAAACAATAAATAGGTATTAAGAATTTTGGCATAAAATAGCCGCAAATAGATAAAGGTTCGTTATTTTTGTTTGAACTACTATCAATTAAATCACTATGAACATACTCGGATATCTCCGGAGCATGGTATGGATTTGCACCCTTTGCCTGCCCGTCACCTCATATGCCACCCATCTCGTGGGCGGTGTAATGAATTACCGCTATCTGGGGGAAGACCAGTACGAAATTGATTTGTATGTTTACCGCGACTGCAAGCGGGCGCTGGCCGATTTTGACTCCTATGCCATCATACGCATCTGGGACGGAAGCATGGAAAATTATTATTTCTTTGAACTGCCACGTGTGGATACGCTGGATGCCACACTGACCGACCCGTGCGCCACCATACAGCCGGATGAATGTGTGGACTGGACTAAATACACCGGCGTAATCTCTCTGCCGGCTATCGACGGCGATTATACGGTATACTATCAGCGATGCTGCCGGAACAACAGTATCGACAACCTCACCCGCGACCCGTTCAGTGATGAAATCGTGTGGGGTGCCACCAACGCAATTACCATTCCGGTGCGCTCCGGTGCACTGCAAAACAGCAGTCCGGTGATTTCCAACTATCCGCCGGTATATATCTGCGCCAACAAACCCATACAATACGACCATTCCGCCGTGGATGCGGATGGCGACAGTTTAGTTTACGGCCTATGCACTCCTTTCACAGGCGCCACCACCTCCGACCCGCTGAACTACTACGTGGAAGAGGTGCCGCCTTTTGATACGGTGGTCTGGAAAAACCCCTACAGCCTGAGCAATCTGCTGGGTGGCACGCCGCTGAGCATCAACTCCAGGACGGGCTTGCTGACCGGCACCCCCAATACCGTCGGGCAATTCGTGGTGGGGATTTCCATTGATGAATACAGAAACGGCACTTTCATCAGCCGCACTATCCGCGACTTCCAGTTCAATGTTGTGGACTGCGGACTCCAGGTAATCAGCAGCTTCTTTGCGCCGGATATCCAATGTAATGACTCCACCGTTGTCTTCAACAACCTGAGTTCCGGTGCAAGTACTTTCAAATGGTATTTCGGGGACGGAGATTCTTCCACCGCACAATTTCCGACACACACTTACCGCGATACCGGAAGATATACCGTCACACTCATCTGTAATGAAGGCTCCTTCTGCAGCTCAACCTACACACAGGAAATATCCATACAAATCCGACGCATTCAGGCAGACTTCAACACATCTGCTCTGAGCTGTCTGAGTGCGGGAAACAGCATCCAACTAAACGATCTGAGTACCGACTTCTTCGGTGTGAGCGGATGGAAATGGACTTTTTCTGACAGCACTATCTCCTATGACAGAAACCCTGTTTTCACCTATAACGGAACTGACACCGCCTTTTCCGCTACACTGCTGGTAACTTCTGTAAACGGTTGTACCGCCAGCCAGACACAAACATTCCCACTACACGCAAAAGCCACCTATGCCGCGCCAAATGACACTGCGGTATGTCAGGGAAGAGAAGTGCTGCTGAATGCGGGCATCAGTTCCATGACGCCATACACCATTAACTGGCAATTCAACGGGGGCTCACAGACCAACAACAATCAATCAGCTATAAGTTTTACACCGGCAACAAGCCAGACGGTATACTTCACGATTAGCAACAGAGAAAACTGCAGCATCACGGACAGTACGGCCGTCACGGTGTATACGTTACCGGAAGTGGAAGCTACTGCAGATCCTGCATCTATTTTCCGCGGAGACACTGCGCAGTTGACCGCCACAGAAAGAGAAACCTACACTTATCAATGGTCTCCATCCAATACGTTAAGTGATTCTAGCAGCGCCGTCACCATTGCCAAACCATTAACGACCACCACCTACCAGGTAACAGTAACCGACGAAAACGGCTGCCGAAATCAGGATACAGCATTAGTCCAGGTGGTACCAAGAGAATGTTCGGAGAAGCTGATATTTATACCCAACGCGTTTACGCCAAATGGAGATGGTGCCAATGACACTTTCCGCGTGCGGTCGGAAATCCTGACTGAAATGATTCTAAAGATATATGACAGATGGGGCAATGAAGTTTTCTATACCAACAATATGCTGGACGGTTGGGACGGACAGTACAAAGGCGCAGCAGCTCCACCGGATGTGTATGGCTTCACAATGTCCGGCACCTGTCTCGAAAATAAAAAAATAGTAATAAAAGGCAACATCACACTACTGAGATAA
>JADLAH010000172.1 GCA_020848315.1 Chitinophagales bacterium
CTGAAGCGCATTGACGATATTGAATTCTATGCCAAAGAGATAAAAGGATTCAAGCACTTCAACGCCTACAAATACATCAACGAAAAGGATTTCTACACCATAGAAGTGATACAGAATAAAAACTCCGGTCATTTTCTGATTCCGGAACTAAAGAACATCGACCTTTTGTTTCTGTTACATGGTGAGGATGACTATTTCGACAAAGAAGCCTTTGAAGCACTCATCAAAAAAATTCCGGGTGTACAATCTATTTTGTCACTCGAACTTGACACCCTCAAATCAAAAAACAACCTATTAATCAGACATTTTAATGAATCTACCCAAAAGAAAGACGAAGATAGTCGCTACGATTGGACCAGCGAGTAGCAGCTACGACAAACTGGTGGAACTCTATACAAGCGGAGTGAATGTGTTCCGCCTCAATTTCTCCCACGGCCGCCACGAAGACCATCAGGCCGTCATCGAACGCATCGTGCAACTGAACCGTGAACACCGGGCGCATGTCAGCATCCTGGCGGATTTGCAGGGCCCGAAGTTACGTACCGGCCTCATGCAAAACAACGGCATCGAACTGATAGAAGGCAACACGATTCTCGTTACCAGCGAGGAAGTCATCGGCACGCGCGAACTGATTTCCGTTACCTATGAACACCTGTCAACCGACATCAAAGTGGGCGAATTTATTCTCATAGACGACGGCAAAATCGAATTGCAGGCCACCCGCATTGTAGACGCCAAAACGATTGAATGCACCATCATTTCGGGCGGAACACTATCCTCCAAGAAAGGCTTCAACCTGCCGAATACCAAGATATCACTGCCGAGCCTGACGGAAAAAGACCGGCAAGACCTGGATTTTATACTGACGCAACCGGTGAACTGGATTGCCCTTTCCTTTGTGCGTACCGCAAATGAAATTGAAGAATTGAAAAGCATCATACAGCAGCACAACTCGCCGGTAAAAGTGGTGGCAAAAATTGAAAAACCGGAAGCTGTTGAAAATATAGACAGCATCATCCGAGCTACGGATGCCGTGATGATTGCACGCGGCGATCTTGGTGTGGAAGTGGCGATGGAAGAAATGCCGCTGATTCAGAAAAATATTATCCTCAAATGTCTGGAATATGCCAAACCGGTAATTATTGCCACGCAGGTGATGGAATCTATGATTGATATGTCGCGCCCGACAAGAGCTGAAATTACAGACGTGGCCAATGGCGTACTCGACGGCGCAGACGCAATTATGCTGAGCGGCGAAACTTCGGTCGGCAAAAATCCGGCGCGGGTGGTACAAACCATTGATCGCATTATCCGCAGAACTGAACAGGAAGATGAAATCTACCACAAGCACCAGCTGCCGCAGAAAGACTCCAAAACTTTCCTGTCGGATGCCATCTGCTTCAATGCGTGCAAAATTGCCGCAGACGTGCAGGCGCGTGCTATTAACGGGATGACTTATTCCGGCTATACTGCTTTCATGCTGGCGAGCAATCGTCCGAAAGCGGATATCCATATTTTCACAAGTAACCAGTCACTACTCAACACACTTGGATTGGTATGGGGCGTGGACGTGTATTTTTACGACAAGTTTGTCAGTACGGACGAGTCGATTGACGACATCATTGCTATACTGAAAAATGACAACAGCGTGGAAACGGGCGATGTGGTGGTGAGCACCGCCAGTATGCCTATCAAAGGCCGAGGTCGTACCAATATGGTAAAAATATCAGAAATCAAATAAGCAATACAGAAAGACAGGCATCCGTAAAAGAGTTCCGGATGCCTGTCTTTTTCTGCATTTCTTGATATTTCGCAAAAAGTAATGAAAGCCCTTTTATTACAATCGGTTTAACGTAATTTAGTGAAAAGTTTTTATTTCATGATTTACCTTATTATCTTTTTCGTTTTACACTGGTTCGCCTCTGTATTCTTCCAAACCGCCTTCCTCCACCGCTATGCTTCTCACAAAATGTTCACCATGGGACCGGTGCGCGAAAAAATATTTTTCATCTTCACATGGATGTCTCAGGGCTCATCTTATCTCGTTCCGAGAGCCTATGCCGTGATGCACCGCATGCACCACGACTTCAGCGATACCGAAAAAGATCCGCACTCACCGCATTTCTTCAAAGATGTCATTTCAATGATGCTGAAGACAAAAGAAATTTATACCGGATTTGTTACCGGAAAACTAACGGCTGCGTCCAAATACTGTCAGGATTTGCCGGTATGGGAAAAGTTTGAAAAATTTGCCGGCAGCAGTTACACACGACTGGCCTGGGGCGCCTTATACACGGCCTTCTACCTGCTTATCATCATCAAATTTGACTTATCTTATTTCTGGTTACTACTGCTGCCAATTCACTATCTGATGGGACCTATCCACGGCGCTATTGTCAACTGGTGCGGTCATAAATACGGATATTCCAACTTCAACAACCACGACAAATCCAAAAACTCAGAACCGATCGGATTTCTCCTGATGGGTGAGTTATTCCAAAATAACCACCACAAATATCCTACCTCGGCGAATTTCGCGAAAAGATGGTTTGAATTTGATCCGACTTACGTTATCCTGGTGATGATGCACTATACCGGCATCATCCGTTTGCAGAATAAATAAATCAGATGCGCTGGCGATGGATTTCATACAATGCCATTGCCGCAGCTACTGAGACATTATAGGACTCCAGTTCGGGATGCATGGGTAGTTTCACCAGTTCATCCAATTGACGCTGCACCGCCAGTTCTATACCTTCATCTTCAGAACCGGCTACCAATGCGAGTGGCATTATAGTATCTGATTCGTGTATAAAATGACTGGCGGAGCCATCGAGACCAATTACACGAATACCATTGTTTTTAATATCCTTGATGGTCGCCACGATATTATCCACTCTGCACAGCGGTAATTTCAGCAGCGCGCCTGCGGAGATTTTGACGGCCACATCATTCACGGCCGCGCTTTCTTTCTTGGGAAATATCAGGGCATGCACGCCCAATCCGAGTGCCGTTCTGGCCAATGCGCCAAGATTGCGGACATCTGTTAC
>JADLAH010000173.1 GCA_020848315.1 Chitinophagales bacterium
TCCGATGATGTTCGTGAAGGCATCTCAATATCCTGTGGATTACAGGATAGTAGGGCTGATTTTCTTTTCCATCGGTCTGGTGGCGGTGTATGCCAGTTCGACTATCTACCACGCGGTGACGAATCAGCGCAAGAAATATCTGATGCGCATCGCCGATCATATCAGTATTTATTACCTGATTGCAGGCACTTATTCCGCTATTCTGCTGCAAACGGTTCCGTTTGAGAAAATAAAATGGTTCATTGTGATTTTGTGGACGATAGTACTGGCGGGTACTATCAAAAAGATATTTCTTACCGGAAAATATGATACGCTCTCCACGATTATCTATGTCACCATGGGCTGCATGGGACTTTTTATCGCGAATACGGTCATTACCTTCACACCGGAAAAGGTGCTGATGTTGGTAGTGGCCGGCGGACTCTGCTATCTGCTGGGTGTTATTTTCTATGCATGGAAAAAATTTACCTATCACCATGCGGTGTGGCATATGTTTGTTTTTGCGGGCAGTATGTTCCATTTCTGGGGCGTTTGGTACACGATAGGACACGCGTAATCCATTTTATTTAGCCGGGCTTCGTTTGCCTGTTTCTTTTTTGCTTATTTTAGTACATGCATTCTTCCGCGCGACGAGGTGTTTTTGTGTATGCCGCTGCCGACTATCTGACGGCCTGGTGGGCGTGGTGTGTTTTCTTCATTTACAGAAAAAATCAGATTGAAGCATCCTATCAGGGATTCTGCGCTTTGTGGGAAGATACGCAGTTTTGGCTCGGCATATTATTGCTGCCGCTGGGCTGGCTGATGTATTATCTGCTGTCGGATACCTATGGCAGTCTGCTGAAAAAATCGAGGTTGTCCGAGATTGGCAGAACGGCCCTGCAAACGCTGACGGGCGGCTTGCTCTTGTTTTTTACGTTGATGCTGAACGACTGGATTCGCGCATACAGCGATTATTACCGGCTTTTCTTCGTGTTTGTCGCGCTGCATTTTTCCCTGACCGTTCTCCTGCGACTGGCGATTCTGACTTACTACAAGCAACTGATAGCTAAAGGCCGTTTGTTTATTCCGGTGTTGTATGTGGGAACACCCGGGAACCTGGATAAAATAGAATCGGAAAACAAACGTTCCGGTGTGCAGTTGCCCTACCGGATTGTAGCTCAGGTGGTGCGCGAAGAGACGACAGACTGGCCTTCCCCCGAAGCGCTGCCTGTCACGGAATTATATTATGAAGAAGTCATCATCGCGATGGGTAATGTGCCGGCAGGCACCATCGAACAGTATGTAATTCATTTCCTGCAGCAGGATAAAACGGTGCAGATGTTGCCCGATGAACTGGATATTGTGTCCGGTAAATTTAAAACCGAAAGCATCTTCGGTTCGCCGCTGCAGGAGATTCCTGTCAACTGGATGACACCCTGGCAAAAGCTGTCCAAGCGTGCCGTAGATATGGCGGTGTCGCTGCTCGGACTGATTTTATTGTCACCGCTGTTTTTGTTGCTGGCGATGAAAGTAAAATCCTCTTCGAAAGGGCCTGTTTTCTTTACCCAAAAAAGAGTGGGTTACAACGGAAAAGAATTTGATATCATCAAATTCCGCTCGATGAGGGAAGACGCGGAGCAGGGCATCCCGCAACTGTCTTCCGAACATGATGCCCGTATCACGCCTTTTGGTCGGATCATGCGGAAATACAGACTGGATGAACTGCCTCAATTATGGAATGTGCTGAAGGGAGAAATGAGTCTGGTGGGACCGCGTCCCGAACGCCGTTATTTTATTGATCAGATTATACATACGGCTCCGCAATATCAGCTGCTGCAGCGTGTGAAACCCGGTATCACTTCTCTCGGAATGGTGAAGTATGGCTATGCTTCCAACTTGCAGGAAATGCTGCAACGGATGCGCTATGATTTGCTCTATATTGAAAATATGTCGATGTTGATGGATGTGAAAATTCTGCTGTATACCGTCATCACGCTCTGGAAAGGTGCCGGAAAATAACGCATCAGTAACAATCTACATCCGCGGTTACCCTGATTTGTTTAAAGGTCGCGAACTGATACAATCCCTGTATGCCTTGCTGAATATGCCATTTTATCTGCGCAGTTTCCTTGGATTGTTTCGGGATTTTCAGCAGTATTTCCCGCAGGTAATAATTGTTGATTTTCTGAATCAGCGGCGCATTGGGACCCACCACCATATCCGGATATTTGGTGCGCAGGAAATCCCCGAGTTTATTCGCGCCCTCTATCACTGTTTTAATGTCTTTGTGTTTCAGCGTGAGTCGTATCAGTCGTGAAAACGGCGGATAGTGAAACAGCTTCCGCTCCGCCAGTTGATGCTGGTAAAATACCTCGTAAGGTTTTTCCAGGATATAGTCGGCGATGGGATGATGTACATCGCTGATTTGAATACATACTTTTCCCTGCTTATCTCTGCGTCCCGCGCGTCCGCTCACCTGCAGCAACAGCTGATAAGCGCGTTCCGTGGCACGGAAGTCCGGATAAAACAACAGCGCATCAGCATTGAGAACACCCACCAGTTGCACATTGCCGAAGTCGAGGCCTTTGGTCACCATCTGTGTGCCCACGAGAATGTCGATTTCACCATCTTCAAAAGCCTGAATAATCTGCTCGTGTCCTTTTTTGCTGCGCACGGTGTCGGTGTCCATTCGTCCGATTTTTGCATCTGGAAACATCAGTGCCAGGTCTTCCTCAATGCGTTCTGTTCCCAGCCCTTTCTGTTGCATCTCATGGGATCCGCACGCACCGCAGGATTTTATCAGCGACTGAGTGTAGCCGCAATAGTGACAGCGCAGGTCGTGCGTGAATTTGTGATACGTCATGCTCACATCACAGTTCTTGCACATCGGAATCCAGTTGCATACGCCGCAGGCCAGGTAAGGCGCGTAGCCGCGACGATTCTGGAACAGTATGACCTGTTCTTTGTTCGCCAGACATTGCAGTATTTCATCGCGGAGACGGAAGGTAATGCCCGCGGTGATGGCTTTGTTTTTCTGCGCTTCCTTTGTGCTGATGAATTCGATATCGGGCAACGCGATGTTGCTGTATCTGTTGTTGAGTTTTACGAGTCCGTATTTGCCGGACACAGCATTGGTATAGCTTTCTATGCTTGGGGTGGCGGAGCCCAATATTACCTTGGCGCCGAACTGGTGCGCCAGGTAGATGGCTGTGTCGCGGCCCTGATAGCGCGGTGCAGGATCCTGCTGCTTGTAGGATGCGTCATGTTCCTCATCGACTATCACCAGTCCCAGTTGCCGGAAAGGCAGAAACACGGCGGAACGTGCGCCGATGACGACATTCGCTTTGCCATGCAGGATATTATTCCATATCTCCACGCGTTCCGCGTTGTTGAATTTGGAGTGATAAACTGCTACCGGTCCCACGGCTTTTTCTATCCGCTGAATCAGCTGATATGTCAGTGAAATTTCCGGGAGCAGTAGCAATACCTGCTGTCCTTTGTTGATTTGTTCTTTAATCAGTTCGATATATAATAATGTCTTTCCGCTGGAGGTTATACCGTGCAGCAAAACGACCTCTTTCTCTTGCAGAAAAGTATGGATTTCATCGAGCGCATGTTGCTGTGTATCGGATAACAGATAGTTCCGGATATCCGAAATGTCATGTGCCTGAATCCGGTCGACGATGCGCTCTTCGAGCGTCAGAATGCCTTTGGTGACAAGGGATTCCAGCGAAGAAGCAGCGGCATCTGCTTTTTTCAGGAGTTCACTCTTTCGCACTGCCGGCTGCTGTTTGGACAAGGATAGAAATGCCAGCAGGATGGCTTCCTGTTTGGCGAATTTACTTATGGATGAAAAAGCGGTCTGCAGTTGGTTTTCCGCTATGGCCAGTTGTACGATGACTTCCGTTTTTGGTGTATATTTTTCGTGGAGCGTTTGCTTGACGTAGATGACTTTTTGCTGTAACAGGCTTTTTAGGGTGTGTCCGACGGATTTTCTTTGCAAGATGTCCTGTATGTCTTTCAGTGAGATTTCTTCCTGATGTCCGAGTGCTTCCGCTATCAGATATTCATCGTCGCTCAGTTGCAGAATATCTTCTTCGTAAGCCGGATTTTTTACAAAGGATGTTTCTGAGTCGAGTTTGAAATAGGCGGGCAGTGCGGCCTGCATCACTTCTCCGATGGTGCACATGTAGTAGCTCGCTATCCATTGCCACTGCTGCATCTGCTGCGCCGTGATGATGGGCGCGTCGTCAATCAAAGAAAGAATCTCTTTGGGGACATAGGCTGCGGGCGGTACATTGTCTATTTGCCAGACAATCGCGGCATAGAGTTTTTGTTTGCCGAATTGCACTTCCACCCGCATGCCGGGCTTTAGCTGGTTTTCCAGTGCTTCCGGAATGGCGTAGGTATACATTTGAGGCAATGCCAGCGGCAGCACGACATGGGCAAATTGCTGATATGTATACTTTGTTTCCATTGGCGGCAAGTCTTAATTATAGAGTAATATCTGCTCCCGTAATTTTTTCTAAGTTTGCACTACAATGATACGAAAATGGCGACAAAAGAAATGATTAAATCAGCATTGCGGGAAACTATGGAGGCATTATCCGGGCTTGTGGCAACGGCATCAGTGCAGTCTTTTAAGTCGCAGTCGAACGGGAAATGGGGTGTTGCGCAGCAAACTGATCATTTATCCATCGCCAATTATATCACGGCGTCCGGATTCGCTATGCCGAAACCGGTGCTGAAGACAGTATTTAAATCTGCCAACAGAATCAGTCAGCCGTACGATGAAGTAGTATGGCGGTATCAGCAGCAATTGTCACAGGGAGCCAAAGCACCGCTGCCATTTCAGCCGCTCATTACGAGATTTCCGCTGCGTGGTGTCGTGCAGAAAGTATGGGCGAATTCCTGTGAGGTATTGCTGAAAGCCACAGAAAACTGGACGGAAGAGGAACTGGATGCATATTTACTGCCGCATCCGATTTTAGGCAAGATAACAGCGAGAGAATTGTTGCTGTTCACGGTCTATCATATCCGCCATCATTACAACAGCATGAAGGCTATGCAAACAGGTAATTGATATCTTCCTGCGACAGATTTTTTACAAAATTCTCATCTTCCGTAATGATGGAATCTGAAACAGTCTGTTTCCGTAGCTGCATTTCTATGATTTTTTCCTCAATGGTGTTTTTGCAAATCATCTTGTAGGCGAATACATTTTTGGTTTGACCGATACGGTGGGTGCGGTCGATGGCCTGTTGTTGTATGGCGCTGTTCCACCACGGATCAACGAGGAATACATAGTCCGCCGCAGTGAGATTGAGGCCGGCATTTCCTGTTTTTAAACTCATCAGGAAAATATTTACGGCATTGTCTTCCTGCTGAAATTCATTCACCATTTTTAAGCGGTCTTCAATGGCGGTATCGCCGTCGAAGTGGTAATAGGCCATTTGTTCTTTCCGGCAGGCCTGCGCGATGAGGTGCAGCATTTCCTTGAATTGAGAGAAAATCAGCACTTTGTTGTTTTGCAGATTATTGCGCAATTCATCCATCAGAACATCCAGTTTGACGGATGCGGTGGTCCGGATTTCTTCATCTGCCAACAAGGATGGCGAGCAGCAAAGTTGTCGCAGTTTGATGATGCCTTGTAAAATATTCAGCTTGCTTTTTGATAATCCGTCCTGTTGAATATTCAGGAAGATGCTTTTTCTGATCCTGGATTTTACGGCTTCGTAAGCCTCTTGTTGTTCTTCACTCATTTCACACCAAAGCACCAGTTCTGTTTTTTCCGGCAAATCGGTGGCGACCTGTTTTTTCGTTCGGCGCAAAACGAACGGATGGATGAGCCGCTGCAGGGCTTCCATTTTCTCCTTGTTTTTGTTGCGGTCGATTGGAAGCGCGTATTCCTTTCTGAAAAATTCCTGCCCACCCAGCACGTTCGGTAGCAGGAAATTCAGCTGCGCATATAAGTCGAAAGTGTTGTTCATGATTGGCGTGCCACTCAGTGCAATCTTATGCGGAATCTGCAGTGTGTAGATGGCTTTCGTAATTTGCGCGGACAGATTTTTGATGTGATGACTTTCATCCATCACCACGGTGTTCCATGGCAACATATTGATTTTGTCGATGTCTACGCGGAGTGTGGAATACGGCGTGATACAGACTTTATAATTGCCCTGCATGAATCGCTCGATATTGCGCTGCGCGCCGTAGTGAATGTAGGAGGGCAGTGATGGCGCGAATTTCTCCAGTTCCTGTTGCCAATTGTATACCAGTGAAGCGGGGCAGGTCACCAGAAAGAGGGTGTCCGGATGCAGTTCCTGCTGTGCTGTCAGAAAGGCGATGGTCTGCAAGGTTTTTCCGAGGCCCATGTCATCCGCGAGGCAGGCTCCCGCACCAATTTCGCTCAGCAGGCGCATCCATTCATAGCCTTTTTGCTGGTAGGGTCGCAGACTCGCCTTCAGGGTGGCCGGCACCGGATAAAGAATACTGTCCGGCTGCTGGAA